>NZ_JBFAKG010000127.1:0-23339 GCF_040655595.1 Saccharopolyspora sp. NPDC050389 | reverse complement strand
CGGTGCAGGGACAACTTGCACGCCGGGTTCGGAGGGCGGAGCGGAGAAACGGACCGGATCGAAAGACCGGCACCGCGCTTCGCTCCGACCCTACTTCTCCCGTGCTCCTACGGGTTCCGTCCCGGACGCCGGGCACAGGACGCGATCGCCGAGACGTGGTTTTTGGCCAAGCACTCCTATGAGTGGGTGGTCGAGGGCGATATCGAGGCGTGTTTCGACATGATCGACCACACGGCCCTGATCGACCGGGTGCGTTGTCGTGTCGGGGACAAGCGCGTGCTGGGCCTGGTGAAGGCGTTCCTGAAAGCGGGCATCCTCAACCAGGACCGGCAGTTCAGGAACACCGAAACCGGCACTCCGCAGGGAGGCATACTCTCGCCGCTGCTGGCCAACATCGCCCTGTCGATCCTGGACGAGCACTTCGCCCAGGTCGAGGGCGGCCCGGCCACCCGCGAGTGGGAGCGCCGCAAACGACGGCAGCGTGGCCAGGCCAACTACCGATTGATCCGGTATGCGGACGATTTCCTGGTCATGGTGTCCGGCGACCGCGCACACGCCGAACAGGCGCGCGACGTGGTGGCGGCGGTCCTGGCGCCGATGGGCCTGCGCCTGTCGGAGACCAAGACGATGATCACCCATATCGACGAGGGCCTCGACTTCCTCGGCTGGCGCATCCAGCGCCACCGCAAACGAGGCACCAACCAGCAGCACATCTACACCTACCCGGCCAAGAAAGCCCTCAAAGCCGTCATGGCCAAGGTCAAGAAGATCTGCCGGGAGAACAACAACGAACCCCTGGCGGTCCTGCTGCGCCGACTCAACCCGGTGCTGCGGGGCTGGGCCACCTACTTCCGGGCCGGGGTGTCCGCCTCGACGTTCCAATACCTGTCCAAGTACGCCTGGGAACGGGTAATGGGATGGATGTGCATTCTCCGGTGTCCTAACGGGCACTCCACGTGACCTCGCTCCCGACTTGTACGAAAGTCAGTGACCAAGTGGGATCACCTGGTGTGCCCAGGTGGTCGAAGTTCTCCCTAAGGAGACGAATGTGGCCAGCGCAGCTCCCCATCTCATCGGCGGCAGCACCACTGCGACGGAGACCACGGTACCCCCGCCCCGGACAGGCGCGGAGCCCCTGTCGCGGCTACCGGCCGAGGACCTCGACACCCTGCTGATGATCCGTCACTTCGAACTGGCCGTGCTGGAACTGTTCTCGCAGGGTCTGCTGCACGGCACCACGCACACCTGCCTCGGGCAGGAGTACATTCCCGTCGCGCTCTACGCACTGCTGGACGAGGGCGACTACGTCTTCAGCAACCACCGCGGGCACGGCCACTACCTGGCCCGCTTCCGGGACCCGCACGGCCTGCTGGCGGAGATCATGGGGCGCGAGGGCGCCGTGTGCCACGGGGTGGGCGGCAGCCAGCACATCTACCGCGACCGCTACCTGTCCACCGGCGTACAGGGCGAGAGCCTGCCGGTGGCCGCGGGTGTCGCCCTGCACCTGCGACGGGCCGAGCCCGGACGGATCGCGGTGGTGCACATCGGCGACGGCACGTGGGGCGAAGGCGCGGTGTACGAGGCGCTCAACATGGCCCAGTTGTGGCGGCTGCCCCTGCTGGTCGTGGTCGAGAACAACAAGATCGCCCAGTCCACTCCGACCGAGCGGCAGATGGCCGGCACCATCCAGGCGCGCGCGGCGGCCTTCGGCATCCGGCACCACCACGTCACCTCTCATGATGTCGCCCGGGTGCGCCGGGAGTTGTCCGGCGTGATCGACGACATCCGCACCCAACACCAGCCCTTGGTGGTGGAGTTCACCACGAACCGCGTGGGCCCACACAGCAAGGGAGACGACTCCCGCCCCGCCGAGGTGATACGGCACGCGGCCGCGCACGACTGGTACCACCGGTACGAGGAGCAGCACCCGGAGCATTTCGCCGTGGCGGACCGGAGCCAGCGACTGGCGATCGCCGAGGCCGTGCGCGAGGTCCAGGCCCGCCCCGCGTCCCGCTGGGAGCACTCATGACCAGGCCGGAGCGGGTGATCGGCAACCTCAACCGGGCCCTGCACACGCTCCTCGACAACGATCCCCGCGCCTACGTCATCGGCGAGGACATCGCCGACCCGTACGGCGGCGCCTTCAAGGCCACCCGGGGCCTGTCGGACCGCCACCCGGAACGGGTGATCTCCTCGCCGATCAGCGAGGGCGGCATCGTGGGCGTCGCCGCCGGGCTCGCCCTGACCGGCAACCACTCGGTCGTGGAAATGATGTTCTCCGACTTCGCCGCCCTCGCCTTCGACCAACTCCTGAACTTCGCCAGCAAGTCCGTGTCGATGTACGGCCGCACCGTTCCGATGAGCATGGTGGTCCGCTGCCCCACCGGCGGCAACCGGGGCTACGGGCCGACCCACAGTCAGAGCCTGCAGAAGCACTTCATCGGCATCCCCGCGCTCAGCCTGCACGAGATGTCGCCGTTCCACGACAACGCGGACGTCCTCACCGCCATGCTCTCCCGCGAGCAGCCGTGCGTGCTGTTCGAGGACAAGACGCTCTACACCCGCACGATGCACCAGGGCGGGGTCGTCGACGACCTCTTCCGGTACGAGCTGCTCGACGACCCGAGCCGGACCGCGCGCGTGTTCCCCGTGGACTGCGCTGACCCGGACTGGATCATCCTGGCCCCCGGGGGCCTAGTCGAGCGAGCCGTCGCCGCCATGCGCACCCTGCTGCTGGAGGAGGAAGTCACCTGCGAACTCCTGGTGCCCTCCCGGCTCTACCCGTTCACCGTCGAACCGCTGCTCGCGACGGTGTCCCGCGCCCGCCGCATCTGTGTCGCAGAGGACAGCGCGGCAGACGGCACCTGGGGCGAAATGCTCGCCCAGCAGCTGCATGAGCACCTGTGGCGACGGCTGGCCCGCCCCGTACTGCTGCTCAGTGCCCAACCGAGCGTCATCCCCACCGCCGCCCACCTGGAGCACACCGTCCTGCTCCAGGCGACCGCACTCCGCCGCGCCCTCACGGAGGCTTCCCAGTGATCAGCGTCAAGCTGCCCACCCTCAACACCAACGACGCCAGCTACGTCTTGGTCGAATGGCTCGCCGAGCACGGCGCACGCATCAAGAAAGGGCAGCCGCTGGTGGTGATCGAGACCTCCAAGGCCCAGGAAGAGATCGACAGCACCGCCGACGGCATCCTGCACACCCTCCTCGCAGGCGGCGCTGACTGCCGCCCCGGTCAGACCGTCGCCCACCTCTTCGCCTCGGCGGACGAACGCCATGCCTACCTCTCCGCACCGGCCGTCGACCCCGCCGCACGGCCGGAGCCGGCAACCGATGCCGGCCTGACGCTCACCAAGGCGGCGCGCGCCCTCGCGGACCAGCACGGCCTGACCGACAACGAACTGCGCGGACTGGGCCGCACCGTGATCCGCGCAGCCGACATCGAAGCGCTGCTGCCACGCCCCGCGCAAGCCGGTGCCCCCACCGACCGGCAACTGTCGGCGCAGCAGCGGGCGGTGGGCGCCGTGGTCACCGAGTCGATGCGCACCATCCCGGCCGCCGCCGCCTACGCCAAGGTCGACGTCGGCCAGGCTCAGGACCTCGCCCGGCAACTGCGCCGGCGCACCGGCAGCTTCGTCTCCCTGCTCGGCCTCCTCATCAAGTCGGTGGCAGACCAACTCCCGGCGCACCCAAGCCTGTTCACCCGGCTCCTCGACGACGGCACCATCCAGCCCGCCCCCTGCGCACACGTCGCGGTGGCCGTGGACGCCGGAAAGGGCCTGTACACCCCGGTCGTACACAACACCGCCGCGCTGAGCGTCGCCCGGATCGCCGACGTGATAACAGGATTCCGCGACAAAGCCGTCCGCGGCACTTTCCGAGCCGACGAGCTCACCGGCGCCAACATCTTGATCGCTTCGCACACCGCCGACGGTGTGGTCTTCGCCACCCCCATCGTCTTCCCCGGCCAGACCTGCGCGCTCTCCCTGGGCGGCATCGACGAACAGCTCGTCCTGGACCAGCGGGGCAGGCCGGAAGCCCGCCGGTTCACGTACCTCGGTCTGGTCTACGACCATCGCGTGGTCAACGGCCGCGACGCGATGGCCTTCCTTGGCGACCTCAAACAAGCACTGGAGACACCAGCCGCCCTTGCGGCCGGTACCGAAGGCGACGAGGACGCGCCAAAGAAGGCGTGCGAGCCCCCGACCTGACAGGGGGCCTCCACGCGCGGCGCGGCAGCCGGAGCACGGCGTCCGCAGCCCACTCCTCGGCATACGACTGCGGGTGCCGGGGAAGTGATCGCTGCCTATGCACCCACCTGGTCCCTGTGATGTGTGCCGCTGACGGTGATCGACTACACGGCCGAGGCTTCGGTCTGTGCCTTCTGGCGCAGTCTCTCATAGGGAGTCTGTCCGTCGAGTCCGCCGTGTGGGCGGTCGAAATTGTAGTAGTCCTGCCATTCCTTGAGTTTGGCGTTGAAGACGTTGGCGTCGTCGATGACGGCACCGTCGAGCAGCCGGTAGAACTCCTCGGCGTCGATCCGGTGGGAACGCTCGACCTTGCCGTTCAGCCGGGGTGTTCGGGGCTTGATGTAGCGGTGCTGGATGCCCTTGTCGAGCACGTGCCAGTGGAACGCTGACTGGAACTCTGCGCCGTTGTCTGTCTGGATGGTCTCGACGGCGAAGGGCAGCTGGGAGAGCACGTAGTCGAGGAACTGGATCGCGGTCTTCTGGTTGTTGTGCGGGTAGATCTTGAGCACACGCAGGCGGGTGCAGTCGTCGATCGCCGTGTATTGGTAGAACTTCCCGCGCCGGCCTACGGGCTTCATCGGCACGCCGGTGGCGGCCGCCTTGGGCAGCGGCTCGACGAACTTCACGTCGATCTGGACCTGGTGGCCCGGCCGCTGCTTCTCGTAGCGTTTCCAGCGCCGGTCATGGCGCTTGTAGCGCTGCGACGCGGGCAGCCGGCCCATGTCCATGCGGTGCAGGATGCGCCAGACACCGGACTTGCTGATCGTGATGTCGTGGTAGCGCTTGAGGTACATCTGAATCTTCTCTGGGCCGAAGTGGTAGTTCTGCCGCAGATAGATGATCTTCTCGACGACTTCGACGCCCTCGGCTTCGTACCGGCGGAGCCAGTTGTAGTACGTCGGCCGACTGATACCGAAGTAGCGGCAGGTCATGGCCACGTTTCCGGAGACTTCCTCGACGTGACGCAGGACCGCCAGACGCCGACGCGCCTGGCGGTCCAACTGGGGCTCACTCACCAGCAACTCCTAATGATCAGGAAGCCCCGGTGTCAAGCATCTCCGTCAGTTTTATACGACACCCGGCGGCGGGCCGAGCGTGCGCCCGTAGTCGCGTGGAGCAGGTGGCGCCGGTCCCCTATGAGGAGCGGTCCAGCGGTCGGGCCGGCAGGTTTGTATCCAGTGCTCCATGAAGGAGTTCATCCACGGCATTCGGATGCCGCTGGTGACGACAGTGATCCCGTCGAAGGACTGAGTGTGCGGCTGGTCCGGTCAGTCAGCCTTCGGCGGCGCTCCGCAATGCCGAGAAGTTAGGGCTCGGGCTCCTCCCTCAAGCGAGTGGGCGAAAGTCTGTAGTGCCCCTGTTTGGGTCGTTCCAGGAAGCCGAGAGTGGCCCCCGCGGACGCGTCCCAGCCAGGCGCGGTTATCGGTGGTGTCCGGCATGTGCAGTGAGTGGCAGCCGTCGAAGGCCACCGTGCGTAGCCCGCGATAGCCCACGCCCGGCGTGCCGACCGAGGAGCGGAACCGCCAGGACCTCGAACAAGGCGCGAAACGGCGTCGGCCCCGGCCGGGCCCGCAGATGCCGCAGCGCCGCCGCAGTAGGGCGCGTAGTCCGAGTGCCCCATGAGTGGACCAGCTTCTCCCACACCAGTGCCATCCCCAGGTGCGGGAACAGACTCAAGGCGAGCACAAACTACACGCCGCAGAGGGATGGCAGCAGGCGCAGTCGTTGCTGGAGCCGACCGGCCTCCGTCAGGACCGGATGGCGTCCCTCCTGAACGACGGTCTGGCTATCGGGCGGCCCGGGAACCTCCGGCGCCCTGGGGATCTCGACGCACGGTCATCGTCCCCAGGTCCTCGACGGTTGCGGCGTCAGCGTCCCCCTGGCCCATTACGTGACGTTCCGGGTGGGGAATTGGCTGACCGCCGACACATGTACAGCCGTGCGCGCTTCCAGCCGCTCCTGCATACCCGGATCTCACCCAGCCATAAAGAGTGCCGGCAACGGCACGGCCCGGCCGGAACCCGGAGCCGACATCCCGCTGTTCGTCGCCTCCTGCGTGTTCACCAAGCAAGGCCGCGCGTTCGGTTGTCCGAAGGCCGCGAGCGCCACTTGAGGTATGGATAAGCAACCGCGGAGAGCACAGACAGGTGCTCGGCAGGTGCGGTCAACCGCGCAGGCCCCGGGATGCCTCATCCGGCAGGACGCGCGCCGATGACTGAGCAGACCGTGGCGTCGCGATAACCGAGCCGGACCTGCTCGGGCAGGACGCGAACCGTGAAGTCCGCGGGGAGCGAGGGTACCTGAAGCCCCGGGGCGTCACCGTAAGGCTCGAAGCCGCAGCGGCGCAGCCGGTTGATCCAGGTAGCGGCCGCCTCGTGCCGCTCGAAACGCTGGTCGTCGGTGCGCGAGCCGACGATGTTCATGATCTCGCGGGCGAAGAACGTCTTCATGTGGTCCTTCTCCTGCCGGGTGGCAGGCGCGGCCTCGATGGCGCGAAGGATGGTGCCGAAGAACCGCCATGAGTTGAAGAACCGCTGCGGGAAGGACACCTCATGGTGGTCGGTGTCGAACTCGTTCAGCACCACCCCGCACGGGACCAGCATGCGCAACCGCTGGAAGAACTCGTCCCGGGCGTCGTGACCGGGACTCGGGTCCTGCATGTGGTGGAGCGCCAAAGAGGCGTTGACCACCAACGGGACGTCAATACGGGACAGGCTCATCCAGTCGTCATCGTCAAGTTCCTCAGCCACCTTCGCCACGGGGAGGAAGTCCAGATCGACACCGTGCTCGGCCGTGGCCTGCCGCAGGGTGCGCTCGGCTGTGGCCAGGCTTTCCCGGTCGGGGTCGACACCGATGACCGTGCAGTGACGCAATCCCGGGTTTCCGGCTGCGAGACCGTGCAGCAGCGCGCTCTCCTGGCGGCCGTGCCCAATGCCGACCGACATCAGGGCGAAGTCGTCCGCGGCGCCCACCTGCCCGGCGAGCAGCTCGTTGACGACCCGGCTCGTGTCCATGAACGGCAGGTGGGTGGTGAGCAGGTAGTACAGATCGATCTGCGGCTGGTCGTAGGCCTGTGTGTACAGGTTGGTCTCCGAGGGGCTGCCGTGCTCCTCGACACGGTTGACCAGTGCGGCACGGTAGAGCTCGTACGCCGCGTCCTGCGGCCGCACCTCGGGCCCGATCAGCTTCCGCAAGGTCTCCAGCACGGGACGGGCCTGCGCGGGGCGGCCGGCGTGGATGTGGGCGACGGCGTCGCACAGCAGGGCGAACTTCTCCATGCCTGTCCGCGACAGGGGCTCCGCGCCTGTCCGCGACAGGGGCTCCGCGCCTGTCCGGGGCGGGGGTGCCGTGGTCTCCGTCGCAGTGGTGCTGCCGCCGATGAGATGGTGTCCTGCGCTGGCCACAGTCGTCTCCTTAGGGAACTTCGACCACCTGGGCACACCAGGTGATCCCACTTGGTCACTGACTTTCGTACAAGTCGGGAGCGAGGTCACGTGGAGTGCCCGTTAGGACACCGGAGAATGCACAGCTGGGCAAATGAGGAACATCGTGACTGCGCCGAGACACTCATCCGTCGGTTTTCGAGGCCAACTCGACCACTGCCAGATGCGCCGCTACGACGCCCGGCACCGGCACAGCACCCTCGCGATGCTCGCCTCACCTTCCTCACCGTCACAACAGCCATCGCTTCAACAGCCATCGCTTCAAGAGCTTTGGCAGCGGCCTGCTCCCCTCTGCCGTGGCTGGGATTCGTGCCGGACAAGGTGTCTACCGCACCGCCGGTAGCGGTGGCCCGGCTGGCCGACCAGTTGGGTATCGACCCCGTCAAGCTGCGGTCCTACAGCCGGCGGGCGAAGACCCGCACCGAGCACCTGCGGCTGGTCGCGCAGTACCTGGGTTGGCGCCCGACGTCGACGCTGGAGCTCAAGGAGCTCGACGAGTTCCTGCTTGCGCGAGCGATGGAGCACGACTCGCCCACGCTGCTGTTCCGCTTGGCGTGCGAGTACCTGATCTCTGCGCGGGTGATCCGGCCAGGACCGGTGACCGTGGTGAAACGGGTCGCGCACGCCCGCGAGGAAGCACAACGGGAAACCTTCGCCCGGCTGGCACACGAGTTCACCGACGTTCGGTGTGCCGCGCTGGACGGGCTGCTGGTCACCGACCCCGAGGTCAAGACCACACGGCTGCGGTGGCTGGCCACCGGCCCGGTCGAAGCATCCCCGGCCGCGATCAAGGCGGAAGTCGCGAAACTGGCGTTCCTGCACGGCCTGGGCGCCGACGCCCTGGACCTGTCGGTGCTCCCGGCCGAGCGGCGCCGGTTCCTGGCCACCGTCGGCCGCAGGCTGACCGCCCAGGCGCTGGAGCGGCGAGATCCTCAGCGCCGCTACCCGATCCTGCTCACGCTGCTGACGCAGTCGGCGACCGACGTGCTCGACGAGGTCGTGGGGTTGTTCGACCAGGCCATCTCGGCGCGGGAAGGCAAGGCCGAGCGGAAGATGCGCGACACGCTGGCCGAGCGCGGGAAGTCCGGAGAGGACCGCCAGGCCCTGCTCGACGATCTCCTGGACATCATCTTCGACCTGGGGCTCGACGACGAGCGGATCGGCGGGTTGATCCGGGGCGAGCGGATCGGGTGGCCCCGCCTACGGTCGGCACGGGAGCAGGCCGCACCTCGGCTGCCGCGCGACCACGGGCACCTGGCTGCCCTGGATGGCTCCTACGGGTACCTGCGGCAGTTCACCCCGCAGGTCCTGGCCGCCGTCCGGTTCGCCGGCGGGACCGCGGCGGCCGGACTGCTGGAGGCGGTGGAGATCCTTCGGGAGCTCAACGCCACCGGCGCCCGGCGCGTCCCTGACAAGGCGCCGGATGGGTTCGTGCCCACGCGGTGGCGCGGCTACCTCGACGCCGCGCGCAAGTCCGGGAATACCAGTGCCTACCGGCACTACTGGGAGCTGTGCACACTGCTCGGGTTACGCGACGGACTGCGCACCGGCGATGTGTACGTGCCCGGCTCACGGCGCTACTCCGACCCGCCACCTACCTGGTGACCTCGGACAAGTGGGCGACGCAGCGCGTGGAGTTCTGCCAGCTCGTGGGCAAATCCGCCGACCCCGCCCGCGCCCTGGCCGCAGCCGAGGACGAGCTCGGTGAGGCACTCGGCGAGCTGGAGGAAGTCCTGGCCGCCGGTGACGGCCCGGTGCGCCTGGACGATGGCGGAGACCTGGTGATTTCCCCTCTGACAGTGATGATGTTCGTGGTGACGCCGTAGGCGGGTCTGACCCACCCTCTGACTGACGTCTTGACTGTCCTGTTTGGGATTTGTCGGCCCGCTGGGGCGTCACCACGCACGCGGCCGGACGGGTGCTTGTGACTTCATAGGAGCTTGGTCCAGAAGCCCCGTCACTGTCTTGTCCACCCGCCCGACCGGCGCGTGCCGCCCTCGGAACGGATACGCAAGGACGGACGTGACCAGCATGACGCATGATGCCCCGGAGATCACTGGCGGAGTCGACACCCACGGTCTGACCCATCACGCCGCAGTAATCGACTCGGTCGGCCGGCATTTGGCCGACCGGGAGTTCCCGACCACGATCCGGGGTTACCGGGACCTGCTGGACTGGATGCGCTCCCATGGCACGCTCATCGCGGTGGGGGTGGAGGGCACCGGTGCCTACGGGGCCGAACTCGCCCGGGTGCTCACCGCCGGCGGGGTCGCGGTCGTCGATGTCGACCGGCCGGACCGCAAAACCCGGCGGACGAAAGGGAAGTCCGACCCCATCGACGCCTATGCCGCCGCTACGGCCGTCCTGTCCGGCCGGGCCACCGGCGTCCCCAAGAGCCGGGACGGTGTGGTCGAGTCGGTGCGCGTCCTGCGGGTCGCGCGCCGCAGCGCGGTCAAGGCCCGCACCCAGGCCATGAACCAGATCCGGGGCCTGCTCGTTTCCGCGCCCGCGATGCTGCGTGAGCAGACCACTGGGCTGGACCGGGCCGCGCTAATACGCACCTTGACCCGGCTGCGGCCCGGCGAGGACCTGTCCCGCCCGCTGGCGGCCACCCGGGCTGCGCTGCGCCGGCTCGCCCGCCGCCACCAGGCCCTGGACGTCGAGATCGCCGAGCTGGACGCGGAGATCGGCCCGCTGTCACGCAGGCGGCCCCCGCGCTGGTGGAGATGTTCGGCGTCGGGCCGGAGACCGCCGGCCAGCTGCTGGCCTCAGCCGGGGACAACCCCGAACGCATGCGCTCCGAGGCCGCGTTCGCCCACCTCGCGGGCGTCGCCCCGATCCCGGCGTCCTCCGGCCGCACCCACCGCCACCGCCTCAACCGCGGCGGCGACCGGGCCGCCAACAACGCCCTGCACACCATCGTTTTGGTCCGCATGCGTTTCGACGAGCGCACCCGTGCCTACGTGCAACGCCGCACCAAGCAAGGACTGTCGAAGAAGGAGATCATGCGCTGCCTCAAGCGATTCGTCGCCCGCGAGGTCTACCGCGCCCTGACCGCCCAACCGACCACACACATTACTCAAACCGACCTCGCTCCAGCTGCTTGACAGCTATAGGAGCATCCACACCCTGAAATTCGCCCTGCATCCCCTGATTCCGGGCCCAATCTCGGATAGCCTGGTTTCGTTCGCGGTCGGCCGCGGTCGGCGTAGTAGAGGGGTTGCCGGCCTTGGCGGCGGCGCTTGCGGCCACCGGTCTTCTGTGCGTTGGCCACGAAAGACGCCAGCGAGTCGCGGAGTTTGGCGGCGTTTTCGATGGACAGGTCAATTCGCGAAGATTCCTGGGTGCGTCTGTGCATGTCGGTGACCGGGTCGGCGAACCTCATGGTGAACGCGTGGACGGCGGACATGGCAGACCTGATGAACATGCAGGACAGCCTCGAACGCCCGCTGCCCCAGGGCGGCATCCTGAACAGCTCGGTGATCCTGCGGACGCGCAAGCGGGTCGGTTGGCTGATGCACCCGGACGGCCGCTGCACCGGCGAGGTCATCCCGCTTTCCGGGCCGCTGACCGAGCCCCGAGCTGAAAGCCGGGCGCGGGCGCGGAAAACGCCCCCGCGCCCGGGCGGTCAGACCTGGCCGGCGCCGGGGCGGCCGTCCTCGATCACAAAGCGGGCGCGGTCGCGGATGGGCGAACCGGGGGTCTCGACGTAGTCGATGACGCGGAAGTCGGCCTTCCACTCGGAGTGCGTGATGGTGTTGCGGACGTAGCCGCGATTGCGGTTGATGAACTTGATGTGCGGGTTCTCCTGGAGCTGGACCGCGTCGGTGGGGTTCTGGTCGACGCCGTTGCCGTTGGAGGTGATCGAGGTGCCGACCAGCTCGGTGGCCACGGTCGCCGAAGCCGGGTCGTCGAAGTCGGCCTTGATGTCGGCGACGTAGTTGGCGTGCACGTCGCCGGTGATCACGACCGGGTTGGAAGCCTTGGCCAACTGGTCGCGCACGAGGTTGCGCTCCACCACGTAGTTGTCCCAGGCGTCGTCGCTGAAGGAGTCGTCGTCGCCCGCGGTGAAGTCGCGCTGCGAGAAGAAGACCTGCTGCGCCAGCACGTTCCAGCGGGCGGTCTGGCCGCCCAGGTTGCGCAGCAGCCAATCGCGCTGGTCGGCGCCCAGGATCGTGCGCTCGGGGTCCAGTCGCTTGGCCTGGTCCTGGAAGTCGCGGTACTGGCGGGTGTCCAGCAGGTGGAAGTCCACCAGGTCGCCGAAGGTCAGCCGGCGGTGGATGCGGATGTTCGGGCCCGACGGGCGCTGCGTCGAGCGCAGCGGCATGTTCTCGTAGTAGGCCTGGAACGCCTCGGCGCGGCGCTGACGGAAGACCGCCAGGTCCTGGTCTGGCTCGCTGTCCGGCTGGGAGCGGTCGCCGGCCCAGTTGTTCTCCACCTCGTGGTCGTCGAAGACGACCACCCACGGGAAGGCGGCGTGCGCGGCCTGCAGGTCCGGGTCGGTCTTGTACTGGGCGAGCCGCGTGCGGTAGTCGGCGAGGCCGAAGATCTCGCGCGCGGGTACGTGCGCGCGGCCGATGGTGCCCTTGGCGCCGCTCTCGTAGATGTAGTCGCCGAGGAAGGCGACCAGGTCGAGGTCCTCCTCGACCATGTGGGAGTAGGCGCTGAAGTGGCCGACGGGGTAGTTCTGGCAGCTGGCGAAGGCGAACGCGAACCGGTCGAGCCGCGCGCCGAAGCGCGGCGCGGTCTTCGTGCGGCCGACCGGGCTGAGCTCGCCGTCGACCCGGAAGCGGTAGAAGTAGTCGGTGGCGGGCTCGAGGCGGTCGAGCTCGACGTGCACCGAGTGGGCGGATTCCGGCCGGGCCATCTCGGTACCGTCGGCCACGACGTGGCGGAACTGCTCATCGGTGGCGACCTGCCACTGCACCGGCACGATCCGGTCGGACATGCCGCCGAGCCCGTCCTCGGCGAGCGGGTTCGGGGCCAGTCGGGTCCACAGCACGACGCCGGAGGGCAGCGGGTCACCGGAAGCGACGCCGAGCGAGAACGGGGAGCGGATCGGCCTGACTCCCGCGCCGGGGGAGGCGCTGGCGACGGCACCTAGACCGGTGCTGCCCAGCGCTGCCGCGCCGAGGGCTGCCGTGCCGGCTAACAGGACCTTGCGGCGGGACGGGGTTGCTTGGCTGGGGCCGGGATTCTCTGACATGTGCCACCTGTTCGGCAGTGCGCGGTCCGCACGGCGTGCGTCCACGCATGATCGGGAAATTCGGACGAACGGTAGTTCCGCCAGATGGCCGACAGACGAACCAGCATTGTCCCCCCGATGTACCTGAGGGGTAGGGACTGGCGTCCCGCAGCGGGCAACCCCCAAGATCGCTGGCGGCTCATCCGCTGACGGGCGCGTCGACGTCCAGCGAGATGCCGTTCTTGGCGCGGTCCACCGACTCCTCGGACGCGGGGCCACCGGGGTTCTCGGTGGCCAGCGCCTGGTTGAGGGCGACGAACGGGCGCATCCGCCGCTCGTAGGCGGCGAAAGCGGCGGTGTGATCGACGTCGGACCGGCTCAACTCCTCGGCGAGCACGTAGGCACCGACCAGGGCCAGGCTGGTGCCCTGCCCGGACAGCACCGAGGCGCAGTAGCCGGCGTCGCCGATCAGAGCGACCCTGCCGGTCGTCCAGCGGCCATGTGGATTTGCGCCATCGCGTCGAAGTGGAAGTTCGGCGCGTCGGCCATTGCCGCTAGGAGCTTCGGAGTCTCCCATCCGAGGCCGGCCAACCGGTCGGTGAGGATCTGCTTCTGCCCCGGTGGTCGTAGGCAACCGGCTCGGACATGAAGCCGAGGGTGACCCGCAGCTCCGCGTTGTCGCGCACCGGGTAGATGACGCCGCCGGCGCCGGATTCCTCGTCGTGGAACCAGACCTGCCAGTTGTCGAGGCCCAGGAAGTTGGTCGTCGGGAAGATCGCCATGTACTGGCCGAGGTGCTTGCTGAACTGCTGCTCCGGCCCGAAAGCCAGGCGGCGCACGGCGGAGTGCGCTCCGTCCGCGCCGATCACGAAGTCGAAAGTGCGGAAACCACCGCGATCGAACTCGACCCGGACACCGTGCTCGTCCTGCTCCAGAGCGGAGATCAAGTCGTGGAAGACGTACTCCACCTCGTCCTCGGTCACCTCGTGCAGCATCGCCGTCAGGTCCTCGCGCAGGAGCTCGACGTCCTCGCCGTCCAACCGGCCGCTGCTGAAAGCGTGCTCCTCGGACTGAACAGCTCGTTGCTGGCACCGTCCATCATGGACATTACCCGCATAATCGCCGGTGGTGCTCCGCACCGTGTAGACCCGAAGCCCAACACGCGCTCGAAACCGTTCGGCGAGTTTTCGCTCAGCCGGTCCAGTTCTTCCAACGCCCCGCCGGCACCGGACATCTCGTCGTTGCTGCGGTGCAGGCTGGCGTGCAGGGACAGCTTCCGTTCCAGCGGGCGCGCACCTTCGGATCCCAGATCTCGATACGTCCACAAGCAGTAGCCGCCGGTTTCGACCGCGATCGTGCCGGTCTGGTAACGCTCCCCGATCATCTGAGTCGCCGTCTGCGGGGAAACCAGATCGCAGATCTGCGGGAGCGCCTTGAACCGGTCGTTCTCCGAATCCAGGCCGGGGTTTCCAGTGCACCCCGCGGCGAGCGCACCTAGCAATACTGCCACAACCCGCCCTGCAAGAGTCGCGATCGTCATTTCGGCCTGACCTTCCAAACACGTGAGTCCGCCCGGGTGGACGGAGCTGATCATCGAGTTGCGGCCATCGGCGCCGGACTCACCTGCTGGCTTGATGCTTGCGTCGGCGCCACCAGACCGTCATGCGGTGCTGCCTTCCGCGGTGAGTCGCACAGGTAGGGCCTGCGTGCTGTTGGAGAACAGGGACGGGAACGGCACCAGCTCGCCTGCGTCGACGGCCAAGTTGAGCTCGGGGTAGCGGTGGAACAGGGCGGGCAGCGCGAGGGTGCCTTCGAGGCGGGCGAGGTGGGCGCCGAGGCAGATGTGGGGTCCGCCGCCGAAGGCGAGGTGTTTGGTGGTTTCGCGGGTGATGTCGAAGCGGTCGGCGGCGGGGCCGTGGTGTGCGGGGTCGCGGCCGGCGCCGCTGTAGCAGGCGAGGATGGCCTCGCCGCGCGGGATCGTGACGCCTGCGATGGTGATGTCTTCCAGGGGGTAGCGGGCGGGGAAATTCCCGATCGGGGCGTCCCAGCGCAGCGTCTCTTCAACAACGGCGGCCCAGGTGCTGTCATCGCCGTGGAGGGTGATGTCGCGTTGCTCGAGGTGGGTGAGCAGGGCGCGGGTGGCGTTGACGATCAGGCTGAGGGTCGTTTCGTGCCCGGCGGTGAGCAGCAGCCAGAGCGTGTCGATGAGCTCGTCGTCGCTGAGGGCGTCGGGGTCGTGGTCGTTGGTGGCGATCAACGCGGTGGTCAGGTCGTCGCCGGGTTCCCGGCGGCGCAGGTCGACGAGTTCGCGGAGCAGGGCGTGGCGGTCGCGTTGGGTCGCCACGACGTCCGCGGCTGTGGTGTTGGCGCGGAAGATGCTGTCCACCAGGTCCCGCAGCTGCGCGCGCCATGGTTCGGGGACGCCGACGAGTTCGCAGATGACCTGCATCGGGATGGGATAGGCGTAGTGCTGCCGCACATCCACGACGCCGTTGGCGTCGGCG
Source organism: Saccharopolyspora sp. NPDC050389 (assembly GCF_040655595.1). Classification (NCBI taxonomy): domain Bacteria; kingdom Bacillati; phylum Actinomycetota; class Actinomycetes; order Pseudonocardiales; family Pseudonocardiaceae; genus Saccharopolyspora; species Saccharopolyspora sp. NPDC050389. The sequence goes on along the minus strand of NZ_JBFAKG010000127.1, from coordinate 7,954 downwards.
TGGGTGGGTAGTGCGTCGAGGAGCGTGGTGACGATGTGCTCGATGCGGGGGCGGAGGTGTTCGACGCGGGCGCGGGTGAATGTTTTGGTGACGGGTCGGCGCAGCCGGTGGTGATCGGCTCCGTCGCTGGTGACCATGTTGGTGACTTCGATCATGCCGATCAGCGGCCAGTCATCAGCGATGTCGCCGTTCTGGATCGCGTTCCAGTTGCGCCAGTTCTTGGACACGCGGGAATCGGTGACGAGGTCGGCGAGCACGGCGTGGTCGGTGACTGCCCAGACCACGACATCGCCGGGGAGGATGACGCGCACAACAGGCCCTGCCTGGCGCACGCGGGCGGCTTCGCCGTGGTGGTCGGTCGCGAGCGGGTCGAGGCGGATGACGGGACCTGCTGATCGGTCATCGGGTAGTCCTCCTAGCCGGAGTGAAGCGCACGGGCAAACTCGCGGGGCAGCGGGTCCAGGGCGCGCCGAACGACGCCTCGGCACCGCCACCGGCGGCTGGGACCTGCACGACCTGCGCCACTCCCGGCTCACCCACGCCGGCGAAGACGGCGCCACCGAGGCCGACCTGATGAACCTCTCCGGCCACGAGGACCGCCGCACCCTCCAGCGCTACCTCAAGCCCAGCAAGGAAGGCACCCACCACCGGCTGGACGAGATCGACGCTCAACGCGGCGCCTGGACACCCAGCGCGGAGGAACTCGCCGCCCGCATGACCACGCACTGACCAGAATCAGTGCAGGTCAGGCATATCCGCCCGAAATTTCCTGAGTACTACGGGGACCCCTTGACAGTCACTCCGCCTGGCTCCGGGCCGCCTGTCTCCCGCTTCGCGCCCGGCTTGGACCGCCTGCAAGGCGAACTGGATCAACCACCCCGCCGCGAATGTTGATCACAGCGCTTATGCGAAGCGTCGCACACGCAACTATCCACAGTGGCCCCAATGGGCATGGGTTTGGGCATGAACGGTCGCCGATCATGCCCACGGAGCACCATGAGAGCGAGATCACACGCCCAATGACCAGGCGATACACCAGAGCCACAGCGTGAAGCCGACTCAAAATCCGTACAGTGTGCGTTCGAATCGCACCGGGGGCACTTTGTTGACCAGGCGAAACAGCCGGGCATACGGAACCGGCTGGATTCGTGCGCTGCCTGGGGATCACGGTCACTTCGGTGGCATTCGTAGGGCGCCGTCGAGGCGGATTACCTCGCCGTTGATCATCTGGTTGTCGATGATGTGTGCGGCGAGCGAGGCGAACTCTTCCGGTGTGCCGAGCCGGGGCGGATGGGGTACGCGCTGTTCGAGGGTTTTCCGTGCTTTGTCGGGAAGGCCGAGCATGAGGGGTGTGGCGAAGATGCCCGGGGCGATGGTGTTCACGCGGATCCCGTGTTCGGCCAGGTCACGCGCGGCGCTGAGCGTCAGCGCGGCGATACCGCCTTTGCTGGCGGCATAAGCGGCTTGGCCGATCTGGCCGTCGTAGGCGGAGATCGAGGAGGTCATGATCACGGCGCCTCGGTCGCCGTCGACCGGTTCGTTCGCGGACATCCGCGCGGCGGCGAGTCTGAGCACGTTGACCGTGCCGACGAGGTTGATGTCCAGCACCTGTTTGAACTCGTCGAGCGAGAGCGGGCCGCCGCTTCCCAGGATCCGCCCCGGTGTCGCGATCCCGGCGCACGTGATGACCACTCGCAGCCCGCCGAATTCCTCAGCGGCATCGAGTGCACGTGACACTCCCGCTTCTTCTCGAACATCGGCGGGCACGAAAACCGCGCGTTCTCCGAGGGCGTCAGCTAGCGACTGACCTGAGGAGCAGGGCAGGTCGGCGATGACGACCGAAGCGCCTTCGCGGTACAGGCGCCGCACGGTCGCTTCGCCGAGACCAGAAGCACCTCCAGTCACCACAGCCGCCGTTGTCGGATCAATGCGCATGTTTCTCCTGGAATCGCGTGGATTTCGGAAGCTGGCGAGTGCGTTCGTCAGTCAGCGTGAAGCTCGCGCAGTTTGAACCGCTGCACCTTCCCGCTGGGTGTCTTGGGGAGCGCGTCCACGAACCGGATCAGTCGGGGGTAGGCATGGGCCGAGTAACGCTCGCGCACGTACGCCTGAAGCTCCCGAACGAGGTCGTCTCCGGGCTCGGCACCTTCGAGGAGAACGGCATAGGCCACCACGATTTCGCCGCGCACACCGTCCGGGTCCTTCTGCCCCACCACGGCGACGTCGGCGACAGCGGGGTGGGTGATCAGCACGCTCTCCACGTCGAACGGTCCAATCCGGTATCCGGCGGCCAGGATGACGTCGTCGTCCCGTGCGGTGAAGAAGAAGTAGCCGTCCTCATCGACACGTCCGGTGTCGCCGGTGAGGTACCAGGCGCCGTCCCCGGTGAAGCGCTCGTCGGTGCGCTCGGGCTCTCCCCGGTACCCGGTGAACCAGAACAGCGGACTCTTGGTCGACACCGCGATCCGTCCGTCGACGACGTCGGCGACGATGCCCGGCAGCTGCTGTCCCATCGACGCGTCCTTGAGCGGACGTGCCACGTTCTCGTGCGCGCAGTTGCCGATGACCATGCCCAGTTCGGTCTGCCCGTAGTGGTCGCGGATCTCGACGTCGAGGGTCTCGCGCGCCCACCGCACGATGTCAGGTGTCAGTGGCTCTCCCGCCGAACACGCACGTCGCAGCCGCACGCCCTCGACGAGGCCGCTGCGGCCGATGGCCCGGTACATGGTGGGTGCACCGGCGAAGTTGGTCACCGCCTGCCGTCGCAGGACCTCCGTGGTGAGCTCGGGGGTGAATCCGGCGTCCACCAGCAGGTTGCGCCGGGCCGCGGCCAGTGGTGTGACGATGCCGTAGTAGAGGCCGTAGGCCCACCCGGGGTCGGCCGCGTTCCAGTGCACGTCGTCCGCCGTGACGTCCATGGCGAAGTGCATGTACGACCGGAACCCGGCTATCGCCCGTACCGGCACCGGAACGCCCTTCGGCCGCCCCGTCGTGCCGCTGGTGTAGAGCTGCAGGAATGTGCCGTCGCCGCCAACCGTCTCCCGCCCGGTGTGGGGTTCACGGTCGGCAGCGGCCCGCTCCAACTGGTCGACGTCGAGTGCCGTGATCCCGGGAATCGGGTCGACCTTGGCACGCTGCGCGCGGTCGGTGATCACGAGCTCGGCGCCGGCCGCCTCGACGCGCAGCTGGACGGCTCCGGTGGCGAACGCGGTGAACAGCGGCACGTGGACCGCACCGAGGCGCCAGATCGCCACGAGCGTGACGATGAGTTCCGGTCGTTTTCCCATGAGCACCGGCACTCTGCTGCCGCGCCGCAATTCGTGGTCGGCGAGCACGGTGGCGAGTCGGCGGGAACGCTCGGCGAGCTCACCGAAGGTCAGGTCGTGCGTCCGCAGGTCGGCGTCGACGAAGGTGAAGGCGACCGCATTCGGGTCGTGCCGGTCGCACAGCAGCCACGCGACGTCGGCGTCCCGTGCGTCGTACTCGGCGAGCCAACCTTCGATGGTTGGACGGGTGTCGCTGGTCAACGCTGCCTCCCGCGGGCTGGTTCGGGATGGATTCGTCACGGCGCACGCTCCGGCGCCTGGCGGGACAGCGCCCGGATCGTGTCGACACCACCGGGGTCGATGATGTCGCCGTGGCGGGAGAGGTTGTTGGCGTGCCCGGCGATGTGCAGGGCGAACGCCGACTCCAGCGCCACGTCCTGGCCTTGGGCGGCGAGGCTGTTGTTGACGCTGGACTTCGCCAGCCGCAGCGCGTACTCGGGCATGCGTGCGATCCGCCGTGCGAGGTCGAGGGTGAAGTCCGCGAGGTCGTCGTCGGGGACCACGTGGTTGACCATGCCCAGCCGATGTGCGTCCGCAGCAGTCACAGGAGCGCCGGTGAACAGCATTTCCTTGGCCTTGCGCGCGCCCACCTCCCACACGTGGGTGAAGTACTCCGCACCGTTGAGCCCGAATGCCGCTACCGGATCGGAGAAGGTCGCCGATTCGCCGGCCACGATCAGGTCCATCGGCCACAACAGCATCAGCGCTCCGGCGATGCAACGCCCGTGGGCCTGGGCGATCGTGGGTTTGGGCAGATCGCGCCACCGGCGGCACATTCCCAGATAGGCCTCGCATTCGAACGCGTGCCTGCCCTCGACCCCGTCGGCGTCGAAAGCGCCCTCGAGGGTGGCCACGGACGGCCCGGGAATCCTCGAGTCGCGTTCGTCGAGATCATGTCCGGCGGAGAAGTCGGGGCCCGCACCAGCCAGGATGATCACCCGGACTGTGCGGTCCCGGACCGCGATCGCCAGCGCCTCGTCGAGGTCGTAGAGCATCTGGGGGTTCTGCGCGTTGCGACGCTCGGGCCGGTTCAGCACCACCCGCGCGATACCGGTCTCCGGGCTCTCGAGAAGCACGGACGAACTCATGCAACCCCCTCGTCCCCGTTGTGCCCCGCCGCCTCGAGGTACTGCTGCTTGAGACGGCGCTTGAACAGTTTTCCGGTGTCCTCGCGCGGCAGCTCGTCGGCGAGCACCACTTCCCGCGGTACCTTGTAGCGCGCCAGGCGGGAGCCGACGTGGGTCCGGATCTCGGCCGGGTGGAGGATCGCGCCGGGGATCGGCTGGATGTGGGCGGCGAGCACCTCTCCCAGGTCGGGGTCGGGGATGCCGAACACGGCCACATCGGCGACCCCCTCGATGTCGAGCAGGCACGCCTCGACCTCGGCGGGGTAGATGTTCACGCCGCCCGAGACGACCATGTCGTTGAGCCGGTCGCTGAGGTAAAGATAGCCCTCGTCGTCGAGGTGGCCGATGTCGCCGAGGGTGAGGTAGCCGTCCCTTTCCATCCGACGGCGTTTGGGCTCGTCATCGATGTAGGTGAAGTCCGGCCAGCCGGTGAAGCAGCGCCCGTAGACGATGCCGTCCTCGCCCACCGGCTTGTCAGTTCCGTCCTCTCCGAGGATGCGCACATCGGCATCAAGGATCGGGCGCCCGACGGTGCCCGGACGGCTCAGGGCCTCCGCCGTGTCGCAGGCGGTGAAGGCACCCACCTCGGCGCCGCCGTAGTACTCGTGCACGATCGGACCCAACCAGCCGATCATGGCTTCCTTGACGTGCCGCGGGCACGGCGCGGCCGCGTGCACGATGGCCTTCAGCGAGGAGAGGTCGTAGGAACGCCGCACCTGCTCGGGCAGCTGCAGCAGCCGGTTGAACATCGTAGGAACCATCTGCACGCTGTTGACGCGGTTCTCCTGCACCAGCCGCAGGAACTCCTCGGCGTCGAAGCGAGGCATGATGTGCAAGTTCATGCCCAGCGCGACGGCGAAGGTGGCGTGCACGTTCGGAGCGGAGTGGTAGAGCGGCGCCGGGATGAGGGTCGTCTCGGCTGGAGCCAGGTGCCACAGCTTCGCGATGTTGGCCAGCAACGTCGGGCGGTCGGCCACCGCGACCGGGTCGCGGAGCACTCCCTTGGCCCGCCCGGTGGTGCCGGACGTGTAGATCACGCTCATCGGGGCGGCAGGTGAGGGTTCGGTGCGGGGTTCGTGGTCGTCGATGCGCTGCGACAGCGTCGGCCACCTTCCGGTGGACGGCTGTTCGGCCAGCCCGTAGGCGCACCGCACCCCGGGCGATATCTCCGCCTCGATGATCGGCAGCCCGGGTGCGCTGGACTCCACGGCCGGCAGCAGGTCGGTGTGGACCACCGCGCGCCGGGAGCGGCTGTCGGCCAGCGCGTGTGCGAGGTCGTCCCCCGTCCAGTGCCAGTTGATCGGAACCGGGGCAGCCCCGACGAGCCCGACCGCGAGCGTCACCTCCACGAACGCGATGTCATTGCGCATGACAACGGCGACGCGGTCGCCCGGACCGATCCCGTCGGCGTTGAGGGCCGATGCCAGTCGCGCAGCACGGGTGCGCAGCGTCTCCAGCGACTGAGAAGTTCCGCCTGAGTGGATTCGCGGTTCGCTCATGCCAGGTCCCTTCTCAGTGGAAGTCGGCCGGAACCGGAGTGAAGGACACCCGGCGCGTCCACTCCTGGATCGCCCGGCCAAGAACCTCGTCGTAACTCATGCCCTCGATGGGAGCCGCCTTCTCCACCTCGGCGAGCACCGCCGGCGGAACATCCGGGATGGACACGCCCGCGTGCTCGGCCCACTTCTGCGTCGAGTTGCGGAACTGGCGGGTGGTCACCGGCGAACCGATCACGTTGGCAGGGTCGGCCATCGCCCGTTCCGAGGTGACGAACACGACGCCTTCCTCGGTGAGCCGACCGAGGATCCGCTCGATGGTCGCACCGGCGACCGTCGTGCCGTGGATCAGCATGATGTGCGCCGGTGACCGGCCGAGCGCGGCAGTAGCCGCGGCTGCTTGGTTTTCCATCTGCTCGATCGCGGTGTCGACCAAGGTGTCCTCGATCCAGCGCTGCGCCGCCCGGTCCGTGAGCCGCAGGGCGCGGTCATAGGCGACCATGAACTGGGCGTCGTAGAACCAGAGCGTGACCGGGGAGGACAGGAACCCGTTTCGGCTCAGGTGAGTCTGGACCTGGCTCGTCTTGGTCGCGCTGTCGCCCTCCATGGCGAAGGCGTAGCGGAAGTAGCGCGACGGCGATGCCTCTATCCACCTGCTCAACAGCCGCTCGCTGGTCTCGATGTCGCGGAGGTAGGTGTCGACGTCCAGCCAGTTGAGGCTGATGTGCTGGTGCGTGTGGTTGCCGACGTAGTGCCCGGCGGCGCACCAGTCATCGAGGATGTCGAGCACGCGCGGATCTTCCTCCGTCGGCGCAGTGCTGTTGAAGGCGTAAACACCGGGAACCCCATAGGCTTCAAAAGCCTTCATCATCTTCTTCGACACGGTGTGCGGACCATGCCCTTCGGGAAACGGGATCCCGGTCCACTGGAATTGGTCGTCCACGGTGACCGCGACTTCGAGGCCTGAAAGCAGACCGCCAGAAGATTTCGACATCGGACTCTCCTTTGGGTTCGAGCGAAACTCGTGCCATCGTTGCGACAGACTCAAGCAATGCCAATGCCCATTGCTGATACACCGTTGTGTGGCGGGATCACATACGGAACGACCGGGGTGGACGCAGGGGGGTCTTGCGGTCGGTGCGGGTGCGGGTGAGCCGCAGGACCTGGGCAGCGCCGGGGAATCCGATACCGGTGGTGAGTTCGGTCGCTTTCAGGGTGCGGGTGTCCTGGCGGCCGTGGCCGCGTTCGCGGGTGACGGACAGGGAGGGAATGTCTTTCCAGGGCAGGGATTTCACTTGTTTCCGCAGGGTGGGCTGGTTGCCTTTGACCGTGAGGATGTAGTGGCCGCCACGATCACGGATGATCTGGGCGGTATCACGCTGGCAGTGCATGGCGTCGGCAGTGATGACCGCGTCGTGATGTCGAGTCCGCCCAGAAGCGTGGCGAGCACGGGGATTTCGTTGGTCTTGGCGCCGACGGCGACCTGGGTGAGAACGGCCCCGGTGCGCTGGCACAACCCGGACAGCAGGTGCACCAGCTTGCCGGCGGTGTCCTTGGCTCCTTTGACGGTCTTGCCGCCAAAAGCGATGACCCGCCGTCCGCTGATCGTGCTGGTGCGCAGCCACATCCACGCGCTGAGCATCTCGTCGAACGCATCACCGGGAAGTCGTTGCAGCACACGGCGGATCGTTGACTCCGACGGCGCCCGGCGAAGGACGCCCAGCCGGGTCAGCACACCCGCCGGTGCGTCGGTGGCCCACTCGGCGACCGCCGTGAACGAGCATGCCCCGGCCAGTGTGGCCGCCAGTGCGATGGCCAGCACCACCGCCAGACGGTGCCGCACGCCCCGGCGCTTGCGGGGATCGGCCACGCCCGTCAGCACCTCCAGCAATCCCTGGGGGACCGGCCAACCGACGTCCACGACGGGTGCGGGCCGGGCAGGGCCCGACTCGACCGGGCAATCCAGGACAGGAGATGATGACAACGCGGGCACGGCGACGACTTC
>NZ_JBFAKG010000126.1:0-23380 GCF_040655595.1 Saccharopolyspora sp. NPDC050389 | reverse complement strand
ATCTTCCATCTGTCGCAAGAGGAAGGATCAACCAAGGGCTTCATCCATGATCAACCGGGGCCGCAACACCAGCACCCGAGGTTAAACAACAAGCTTAGGAACAAACCGCATGCTCATCCGCCTCTTCTGAATCACGAACGAGCACGACGGTATACCAACCAATGCGATTCGAGAGTGCAACAAATGGGCAGTCCCAACCTGCGAGATACGGCCTCAACACGGTTGGAAATCCGCGCGAGACCACCCTTGGACGCCGCATTCTCAGCCACCTCGGCCCGGGTGGTTCCGGCCAGCAACACCGCAGGCCGCATCGCGCGGCCACAGCTCCAGCCGAAACGACGCGCGCGGATTCCCTTACACATCTGGGTGAAATGTGACAGGCAGGTAAATTGGTTTTGCTTGCTCAACACTGCCCCACCGCGAATACCAAGGCGTCCACGCGCCACCGGAGAAGAGCAGGTCGGACTACCACAGCAGGCGAAACCGGCGGCCGCCTCGCAGCGAACCAGCGCGCCCGTCGAGTGCCAGACCGTCGCCGCCGGTGACCCGCGGCCGAGACGTTGGTATACCAAACCGTGCTACGGTGGGCTGATGCATGAAGCGGAGGGAAATCAGGCCATCACGGCGCAGGACCACGCGCACCTGCGGCGCTGCGTCGACCTCGCCCGCGAGGCGCTGGAGGCCGGGGACGAGCCGTTCGGTTCCGTGCTCGTCGACGCCCGAGGCGCGGTCCGCTTCGAGGATCGCAACCGGGTCAAGGACGGCGACGCCACCCGGCACCCGGAGTTCGAGATCGCTCGCTGGGCAACCGCGAACCTCTCTCCCGCCGACCGTCGCGAGAGCACCGTCTACACCTCCGGCGAGCACTGCCCGATGTGCAGCGCCGCCCATGCCTGGGTCGGCCTCGGGCGCATCGTCTACGCGACGAGCACCGAGCAGCTGACCGCATGGCACCGCGAATGGGGCATCCAGGCCGGCGAGGTCGCCGCGCTGCCGATCAACGCGATCGCGCCGAACGTCCCGGTGGCCGGGCCGGATCCGGAGCTGGCCGACGAGGTTCGCAGCCTGCACGCACGCCTGCTCGGCATCAGCTGACAGCAGGCCTCCCGATAGGCATGGTCCCGTCGTGGCCGGTCGCCACGACGAGCTCGCGTTCGAATCGTCGACCTGTCAGGCGATGTCGCCGTGGAAGACGTGTTCCGGGTGCGGGTGGCTGAGGAAGTCGTGGTGCGAGATCTCCCAGCCGTACGCTCCGGCGTGGCTGAACACCAGCACGTCACCGACCCGCACCCGCGCCACCGGCACGTCGCGGGCGAGCACGTCCTTGGGAGTGCACAGCTCGCCGACCACGGTGACCCGGGTGTCGCGCAGCTCCGGGCGCGGTGCGCTCGACGTCCACTGCTCCACCGGTAACACGGTGAACGGGTGGCTGTGCTGCCATGAGACCGGGAGCCGGAAGTGGTGGGTGCCGCCGCGCACCAGCGCGTAGTCCACGCCGTGGTTGCGCTTCACGTCGAGCACTTCGACCGCGTACCGGCCGAACTCGGCGACCAGGTACCGGCCGCATTCGAAGTCGATCTCCCGCAGGTGGTCCGGGAATCCGGCGAGCACGGCGGGCAGCCCTCGGGCGAAGTGCGGCCAGTCGAACTGGTCGTCCAGGTCGGCGTAGTTCACCCCGATCCCGCCGCCGACGTTGAGCACCTCGCAACGCAGGCCGAACTCCCGCTCCCACCTGGACACCGTGCTCCGGTAGTGCTCCAGGAGTTCCAGATGTGCCGGCGCGGAAAGGTTGTTGGACAGCGAATGCAGGTGGAAGCCGGCCAACCGCACCCCTGGAAGGGTCTGTGCCGCGGTGATCGCATCGGGCAGGACCTGTTCGGAAAGCCCGAACTGGGTGGGGCGTCCGGCCATCGCCAGCGTCGTGCTCGGGAACGGGCCGGCGAGGTTGACCCGCAGCAGCACGTCCGCGATCCGCCCGAGCCGGGTCGCTGCTTCGGAGATCCGGTGCAGTTCCAGCACGCTTTCCGCGTGCAGGCGGGTGACGCCCTGGAGCAGCGCCTGCTCGATCTCCGACGGTGTTTTGGCCGGCCCGCCGAAGATCACCGGGATCTCCGCTCCGATCGCCCGCGCCTTGGTCAGTTCCCCACCTGAAGCGACCTCGAACCCGGCGACCAGCGGCGCCAGGGCGCGCAACAGCCGATCGGCGCTGTTCGCCTTCATCGCGTAGAACATCCGGCACCGCGGCGGCAGCGATCCCACCACGGTGCGGACGTGTTCGGTGAGCTGGTCCAGGTCGTAGGCGAACAGGCACACCGGTTCGCCACCGGCCCGGTCCTGCACGAGTTTCGCCAGTTGGTCAGTCATGGTTCCGCCGGTGCTGATCGAGGTGCGCGCGCAGCGCACGGGCGGCCAGGCCGCGTTCTTCGCCGAGCACGAAGGTGCGCACACCGGCGGCTTGCCACTGCTCGTGATCCTCGCCGGTCCGCGGAATCGCGCAGAACGGCACTCCGTGCGCCTTGCACTCGGCGTGCACGCGATCGAGCGCGTCGCGGACCTTCGGGTGCCGGGTTTGCCACGGCACGCCGTAGGACTGGGACAGGTCGGCGGCTCCTTCCAACACCAGATCAACTCCCCCGCCGGCCAGGATCGTGGGCAGCTCGTCGACGCCTTCGGCGTCTTCGATCATCGCGACGACCATGATCTCCTCGTTGGCGCGGCGGATGTACTCGGTCAGCTCGATGCGCCCGAAACCGGGCACCCGTCCGCCGTTGAGGCTGCGCATGCCCTCCGGTGCGTAGCGCGCAGCCCGGATCGCCGCTTCGATGTCGGCTCTGGTCCGCACGTGCGGCACGACCACGCCCAACGCTCCCGCGTCGAGCGCGCGCAGGATCGCGCCCGGATCGGCCTCCGGGACGCGGACGAAGGCCACCAGGTCGACGGATTCGGCGGCGCGGATGAGATTCTCCAGCTGCTGCGGATCGACCAGGGTGTGCTCGGTGTCCAGGATGACGAAGTCGTACCCGGCGCAGCCGATCATCTCCACCAGCGTCGGCGACGGGATCGAGCAGAACAGCCCGTAGCTCTCGTCGCTCCCGGCGAGCCGCTCCTTGACGGTGTTGTGCTTCAGCACTGGTCCACCTCCGCGAGCGGGTTCGGCACGGTGTGCAGCCGGAGCTCGGTGTCGGGCAGCAGTCGGCGGGTGGTCAGCTTCTCCACCTCGATCGTCGGGGTGAACACGTCGAACAGCGCGAAACGGTCGGCCAGTTCGCCGAACCGCTGCTGGTAGGCGCGGATCTCGTCGCGCACCAGCTCCCAGAACCGCCGCTCGGCGAGCTCGCAGCGATCCGCGAGGAAGATGGCGAGTTCGCCGAGGTTGACGAAGAAGAACGCATCGAGCAGGAAGTCGGTGACCAGGCGCAGCTCGTCGGTCTCGACGAACGAGTTGCGGTTCTGGTGGTGCGCCGGTGTTCCGGCCAGCTCCGGACACCGCTGCCGGTCGGCGAGGTGGTCGCGGGAGAACCGCACGCCGTCGTGGAAGTCCTTCAGCGCCACCCGAGTGGGCACGCCGTTCTCGTGCACCAGCACCATGTTCTGCGCGTGGGACTCCAGCGCGATGCCGTGCCGGCACAGCAGGTGCACCAGCGGCAGGACGCTCACCCGCGCCATCCGCCGCACCCATTCCTCGACGCCGAGCTCGCGCACCCACTCGTCGATCAGCGGCGTGCCGTCGACTTGGCACGCGGTCAGCCCGGTGAAGGGCACTGCGCGCTCCCCCGGCTCGAGGTGCCGATGCAAGCTCTCCCGCCAGATGCAGGCCAAGGTTCCGTAGGTGTCCGCCTGCAGCAGCCCGGATTCCGGGGTCACCGCCACGCCGAGCTCTTCGCCGAGCAGGATCGGGCGCGACTCGTCACGCAGGAAGTCGTCACCGGCGACGACATCCCTCAGCCAATCGGTGATGCGCGGCGCGTTGCGCACGGTGTGCGCGGCCAGCCCACGGCTCGTCGAGGTGTTCACGATGGACATCGACAGCTTCAGGTAGGGCCGCTGCGGATCGTCCCAGCAGGCCAGGGTGCGGATCGACTGCTGCGCGCCGAAGTCGTGCGGATCGGTGCCGAGCGGGATCAGCTCGCCGCGGCTGAGCTGGTCGGCGAATGCCCGGGCGATCCGCTCCCGCCACTGCCACGGGTGCACCGGAACCAGCACGTAGTCGCCTGGATCGTGTCCGGACTCCTCGATGCGGCGGTGGAACTCCGCTGCCGCCGGGCCGAGCTGGTCGGTCACGTACCACTCGTCGGCCGACGCGGACGCGCTGACCTCGGTGATGCCGCGGTGCGCGGCCAGCCACAGCGGGCGCACCGGATTGGCGAACTCCGGACCGAAGGCGATGTTGTCCGCTGCGTCGAACCCGAGCCGCGACTTGTACGTCGGGTGGTAGCGGTGGCCATCGGTGATGGCCGACTCCAGCGTGTCGTAGTCCGCAGTGGACAGATCTGTTCGCCGCTCGTTGCGGACGTGTTCCGACAGCGCATCCTTGAAAAGGGTTTCTTCCAGCTCGCGCGCGAAGCCGGTGAGGTATTCGGCGTCGGCGTCCAGCGAGTCGCGCACTTCGGCCAGGAACAGCACGACCGACTCCGCCTCGCGATCACCGCGCCACACCGGTGAGGTGAGACCGACCCGCCCGAAACCGAACCGGCGCACCGCGCGGAACGAGTAGCGGACCTCCGCACCGGCGGTGTCCACGCCGTCGACGAAGTGCTCGTCGCCGTCCTGCCGGGTCTTCAACGCATCCTCGTACACCAGGGACTCCACCAGCTGGCGGAAAACCCTGCGCCGCACGTTCTGAAAGCTCGGCGCGGTCAGCGCCGCCTGCACCAGCTCCGCGGTCATCGGTTCACCTCGCGATCGGGTTGGGGACGTCGACGAAGAGCGGGCGTTCGCCGCGCTCGGCGAACCGGCTGAGCAGATTCGCCTTGGCCGGCAGCACCGGCGCTTCCAGCAGTTCCGCGGCGTAGCGGCCGGGGCACCGGCGCAGGAAGTCCCGCACCACCGACCACAGCTGCCGCTCGCCCGCCGGGGTGAACCGGCCTAGTACCGCCACCAGATGGCCGAGGTGGTTGGTGACGAAGTGGTAGCGCAGCCGCATCCACGCTTCGGCGTCGTCGTAGAGCACCGGGCTCTCCGGCGGCACGGTCCCGGGCCGGACGCGGTCGCGGCTGGCGCTGGTGCCTTCCATGTCGCGCACGAAGAACCACCGGGGCCAGCCGTCCTCGACGTGCACCAGGGTGTTCTGCACGTGCGCCTCGAAGCTGATGCCGTGGTCGGTGAACACGGCGAGCAGCGGCCCCAGGGAGATCCGCAGGTACTGCCGGAGCCAGTCTGCGACGTGCTCGGGCGACAGCGGGCCCGCCTGCGCCACGAGGTCGACCAGCGCTGGTGCGCGCCCGTCGAGCCGGTCTTCCAGGAGCGCGGCGAGCACCTGCGGGGCGGTCCCGGAGCCGGTGAACGAGTTTCGCCGGAACAGCACCGCGAAATCCGCGGCCAGGTCGCCGACTACCCCGGGATCGATGGTTCGGTAGCCGGTCTCCGGCAGCACCTCGAACCCGTCGTGCCGCCACCGGTTCGCGGCGTCGCAGACCAACCGGCCGGCGTCGGCGGCGCGGTGCAGGTGCTCGACCGGGTTGTTGCGGACGAAGTTGGTGATGCGCACGTGAAGCGGGAGCTTCCAAACCGTTTCGAAACCCGGATCGCACACCGTGCGCACCGACGACGTCGCGTACACCTCCTCCCCCAGCGGGCCGAGGGGCACGATCCGCCCCGCGTCCACCAGCTCCGCGACGTTCGGCTGCCGCTGGAGATAGGCCATCTGCCACGGGTGCACCGGGAGCAGTTCGTAATCGGACTGGTCGGCGCGCAACTCTGCGCGGGCCTTCTCCTCGACCCCGTCCGGGATCCAGGGCCCGTCGGCCACCCGGTCCTCCAGCAGCAGATCAGGTGCCACCGCCAGGTGGTGCAGCTGGAAGGACGCACCGAGTTCCGGGGCGTAACGCGCGAGTTCGTCGTCGCTGAAACCCTCCGCGCTCTTCGGCGTCGGGTGGAAAGGGTGCCCCACCAGCAGCGACTGCTCGGCGTCCCGGGTGACGTCGGCCGGGGAGACCGGGCCGGGACGGCGATCGCGCGCCAGGTAGCGCGCCGTCCTCGCGACGCTGTTGGCGACCTGGCGGCAGAACTCCCCCGCCGCGCCGGGTGGCGTCTCAACACCGTGCTCGGCGAGCTCACCGGCGATCAACGGCACGAACGCCTCGTCGTCGACCGGAATCCGGCTGCCATCGGCGAGTTCCCGGAACACCGGTCCGTAGGCGTGGTGGCCGGACTCGGAGCGGTACCGAACCTCGGCCCGCAGCACGCCGTCCGCTGTGCGCAGGGGAACTCGCAACGCCTCGCCGCTCACCTCACCGCCGATTTCCCGCACCAGAGCGTTGAGCAGGCGCTGTCGCGCCGCAGCTCGTGCCAGAACTTCGTTCACCGCAACACCTTTTCCCGAGTCTCATCCAGTAGGACGGAGTCCGAGTCGGATTTCGGTCGGCCGGCCACGGCCAGCAACGCAGCAACGCCGAGCAGCGCGCCGATCAGGAGGAACAACGCCGCGGGCGGCAGTAGCACCGCCAGGGCCGCGCCCGCGAGCGGTCCGAGCACCTGGCCGAGGTCGAGCACCCCGGTGCTGAAGCCGAAGGCGGTGCCGCACCACCGCTCCGGGGCCTGGCGGGCGGTCACGTGCAGCACCGACTGCACGAGCGCGGCGAAGCAGAAGCCCTGGACCACCCGCAGCGGTACCAGCATTTCCACGCTTGCCACCGCTTGAAGTGCCACCGCGAGCCCGCAACCCGCAGCAGCCGCGGCGAAACCCAGTTGCGCGGGTCGGACGTCGTTGCGGCGCCCCCACCACGGGCTTCCAGCGCAGGACGCCAGCCAGGTCACGGCCTGCAACACGCCGACCCACGTGGTCGCGGCGGCCATCGAACCGGTCAGCCGCTCGACGTGCGGCGCGAACACCACAACCAGCGCGTAGATCGCGGCCTGGGCGGCAAGCCCGGCCAGCAGCATCGAACGGCTTTCCCGCGCTCGCAACAAAATCCCGGCCACCACCCGCGCGGATTGCCGTTGCGGGGTGTGGCCCGGTGGCTCGGTCAGCAGGACGGTGGCGAGCACGCTGGACAGCGCGAGCATCCCGGCCACCCCCGCGAACAACGGGCCGAACCCGAGTTGTCCGGCGAGCAGTCCGCCCACCAGCGGTCCAAGCAGTGATCCCGCCGCAGTGGCACCGAACAAAGCACCGAGCGCACGGCCGCGGCGGTTGGTCGCTGCCACGGCGTTCGCGTACGCGGCAGTCGCGCTGACCACGCCGCCGCATGCGCCCTGCAGCAGCCGGCACGCCAGGAACTCGCCTGGAGTGCTTGCCAGCGCCATGAGCGCGATGGCCAAGCCCAGCCCGGCGTGCGCGCGCACCACCATCGCCTTGCGTCCGAAGCGGTCGCCGACCCAACCCCACAGCGGCCCGCTGATCAGCTGCACCACCGCCGGGGCGGCCAGCGAAATCGCCGTCCACCAAGGGATTTCGGGTTCCGGGGTGCCCAGGCGAGCCAGGTAGAAGGGCAGTAGCGGCACCACGATGGTCAGTCCCGCAGTCGCCGCGAACTGCCCCAGGCAGAGGACGGCGAACGTCCGGGCGGACGATCGCATCAACACACCGCCCCGGCGAACGGATTCGGGACGGCACCGACTCCGGCGGGCATGCTCACACCGCTGGACCGGCCCTGCCGCAGAAGCGGCCCCAGCACCGCGCGGCTCGGCCACGTTTCGGCGTGCAGCAGCCGGGAACGCAGGACCTCGGCGACCGCACGCGGCAGCGGTTCGAGGCACTCGTGCACCGCATCGCGCAGCTGCGCCCACAACACGCCTTCGGCCAGGCCGAAATGGCGGCACAACGCATCCGCGATGCCGTAGAGGTTCACCTGGAACCCGAGCGTCTGGAGGTACCCGACCAGCGCTTCGGCGGAGTCCAGCCGAAGGGACTGCGGAGCTCCGGGCTTGATCACGTACTCCGGGTCCCGCGCCCCGGCCCTCGCCATCCACTCCGGGTACAACCGCAACGTGTCGTGGTCGCGGAGCACGAACCGGTCCACCCGCCCGTCCCGGAGTTGCACCACGACGTTCTGACCGTGCAGCTCCGGCAGGACCCCGCAGTGCAGGAAACCGAAGCCGAACTCGCAGAACGACCGCGCCAACTCCCCGAAGAAGTCGACCGGGTCGAACCGGTCCGAAATCGCCGGTGTCAGCACGTCCCACTCGTGGGCCGCCAACGCGGCCATCGGCAGCACCAGCCCGTCCAACTCGGGGTAGGCCCGCACCTGGGCGGCGAGCCGGCCGGGCCGGTCGCCGAACTCATCAGCGGGGTCGTGCCAACCGCACCAGATCCGCTCGTCGCACAACGCAACCCTGCGACGCAGCACGGGATCCCGGTCGACGAGGTCGCGCATGCTCTCCTGCGCCCGCTCGGCGTTTGCCAGGTAGCGCGGAGGCAGCAACCTGGTCGCGCCGAGCGTCGCGACCCCGAGCGGAAGCTTGACGTGGTGCCGGGTCTCCGGCTCCGTGGTCAGGGTGCGGATCGAGGAGGTCGGGTGGAATCGACCGAGGCCGCGCACCAGCGGGATCACCGACCGGGCGGCCAGTTCGTCGGCGAATTGCACCGGCAGAACGTGGTCGAACTGCCACGGGTGAACCGGAATCGCCAGGTACGCGTCGTCGACGGCCCCGGTGGACCGCTGCGCGTCGGCGAGTGACTCTTGCCCGGCCCGGTCGAGGACCAGAGCGGGCAGCCGCTGCGAATCGGGGTCACCGCCGTAGCGGAGCCGATCCCGGCGCACTGCCACCCAGTCCAAGCCCAGCGGTTCGGCGCGCATCGGCCCGTACCGGGCCACCTCGTCTCCGTTCCAGCCCGCGGCGGCCCGTGCGGTGGGGTGGAACGGACGGTTGCGCGTCGCCGCCAACCGCTCCCCCGCCAGCAACCGGCCGTCCCGCGGCGTCAGGTCGAGATCGGCTCGCTGCCGGAGCAGCACGTCTGCGTGCTCCACCGCTGCCCGCATGTCGTCGTGCACCTGGGCGGCGCCGGCCAACTCGCCGCACACCAGCACGAGCAGTTCCTCCGGCCGCAACTCCCGCACCTCCGCGCCGCCGAACCACACCGGGCCGCGGGCGTACCGGTAGCGCTGCAGTGCGCCGCCGGGCCGCACCCGGCAGCACACCCACCCGGATGCCAGTTTCACCTGGCACCACTGCTCGCCGGCTGCCAGCGGTTCAGAAGCAAGCTCCGCGGGCCGGTCGGTTTCGGCACGGGTGCCGAAACCGACCAGATCCTCCTGCAGCAGCACGTCGACGAGGTCCCGCATCACCAGCTCGGCCGATTCCACTGCCATCAGTACAGGTCCAGCCAGGTCCCGAAACCCCGGCTCTTCGCCCGCTCGTACACCGCGCCGGCGCAGGCGATGTCCTCGACCGCCATGCCCATCGGGTTGAGCAGGATGATCTCCTCGTCATCGGTGCGCCCGGGCCTGGTGCCGGCGAGGATCTCGCCGAGCTCGGCGTGCAGCTGTTCGCGGGAGAACGAACCCTCCAGCACCAGCTGGTTGATGATCTTCTTCTCCCGGTTGCTCTGCTCCCAGTCGTCCACCACGACCTTGTCGGCGTTGAGGAAGACGTCCCGCTGAACGTCCATGATGGACACGTTGCAAACCAGCGCACCGCGTTTGATCCAGCTGAACGGGATGTAGGGCCGGCTGGTGACCGTGCACGGCACGACCAGGTCGCCGGCGCGCACGGCGTCTTCGGCGGTGTCGGCGACCCGCGCCTTGACCGCCGGGTGGTCACCGCTGATCTGCTCGGCGAGCGCGTGCGCCGCAGCCGGCTGCTGGTCGTAGAGGTGGACCGTCTCGATGTGCCCGAACTGCTGCAGCAGCGCGGCGATCTGGGTGCGACCGATCACGCCGCAGCCGACCAGCGCCACGTCGGTGAAGCCGCTGCGCGCCAGGTGCCGGGCCGCCAGGCAGGTCACCCCGGCGGTCCGCCAGGCGCTGATCATGCTGCCTTCCAGCACCGCCACCGGGTAGTTGCTCTCCGGGTCGTTGAGCACGATCACCGCGCTGGCTCGTTCCCGGCCACGCCGGAGCGGGTTGTCGTGCTTGCTGCCGATCCACTTGATCCCGGACAACCCGGGCTCGCCGACGTGCGCGGGCATCGCGATGATCCGGTCCGCGATGTGCCCCTCCTTGCCCGCGACGCGCAGGTACGGTTTGAGCGGCTGCACCGTCTTGCCTTCCGCGTGCGCGATCAGCCCGGCGCGCAATGCTTGCACGTACAGCTCTGCTTCGGCCCCACCGACCGCGGCGATGTCGCTGCGGCTCAGGTAGAGCATCTTCGGGGATTCCTCAGTGGACACCAGCTCTCCTCGTCGTCAATTCGTGCAGCGCTGCCTGGCGGCGGCGAACCAGTCGTCGTCGTAGATCAGGTCGAGGTAGCGGTCGCCGCGGTCCGGGAACACCGCGACCACCCGGCAGGGGCGCGGCAGCCGGGGCAGCGCGCGCCGGATCGCCGCGACCACCGCCCCGGTGGACCCGCCCGCGAAGATGCCCTCGGCAGCCAGCAGGTCCCGGCAGCCCACCGCCGTTTCGAAGTCGTCGACGTGCACCACGTCGTCGATCTCGTCGCGGGCCAGCAGCTCCGGCACCCGGCTGGCGCCGATCCCCGGGACGTCGCGCCGCCCGGGCGCCCCGCCGAAGATCACCGAACCCATCGCGTCGACGGCGACCACCCGCAGGCCGGGGAAGTTCTCCCGCAGCCGCCGGGAGCAGCCGAGCAGGCTGCCGGTTGTGCTGACCGCGCCGAACAGGTACGACGGCGGGCGGGCCAGTTGCCGGGTGAGCTCGGCACCGGTGCCGTGGTAGTGCGCCTGCCAGTTGCGGTCGTTGGCGTACTGGTTGATCCAGATCGCCCCCGGCGAGCTCGCCACGATCTCCCGCACCCGGCGGATGCGGGTGTGCAGGTAGCCGCCCATCTCGTCCGGCTCGCTCACCACGTCGACCTCGGCACCCAGGTGCCGCAGGATCGCGACGTTCGCAGTGGCGGCCTTCGGATCCAACACGCAGGTGAACCGCAGGCCGTGGATGCGCGCGGCGATGGCCAGCGCGATCCCGAAGTTGCCGGAACTGCTCTCCACCAGGTGACTTCCCGGGCGGATGGAGCCTTCCCGCAGTCCACATTGGATGATGTGCCTCGCGGAGCGGTCCTTCATGCTCCCGCCGGGATTCATCAGCTCAAGCTTTGCGATCACCTCGACATCAGGTTCGGGGAACAACCGGTTGAGCGCGACTGCGGGCGTGTTGCCCACGCACTCGAAAACCGACTCGGCGACGGACTCGACCAGGGTGTCGACAGCCACGTTTCTCCTCAGCTCAACGACCAGGACGGGCAGGGCGACAGCCGGAACGCTAGCAAAGGCTAGGCTAACTTAATAGATTGACATTTAGAGATGCAGGTCACACCAACGCAGCGAAGTTGCCCCGATCAGAGCAACGGACGATCACGGCATCAGACCAGTACACGCGTACCAATGTCGCAAGCCGACAACGAAATCGGCGAGCCGCGCCATGAGACAGGAAACAGCACCGGTCTGTCCACAATGGTCTAGAAAGTCAACCGTCGACGGAATCTGCGAACGAGCAAGACTCCCCAACAGACAGTGTTCAGCTTCCCCCTGTTGCCCCCATCTGTCCACAAGAGACAACCATCGGCGGAAACGCTAAGCCCCAGAGCAAACCGGCACAGTTCGAAGTGGTTCAGCCTAGTCACTCCCCGGCACCTGGCGCCAGGAATCCGCGAATCGGGTCGTCGCCCGCGGTTGCAGACCAGCCCCGAGGAACCAAAGGGCGAAACAAAGGATAGCCTTACCTTATAATTCAGGCATCCTCAAGCAGACATCCTCGGATGGAGACCGATGAACGTCAGTGTCGATTCCGCAACCCCTCGCACCGGAACGGGACGACTCATCATCACCCTCGGCGGACTCTCGGCGGTATCGCCGTTCGCCACCGACATGTACGCGCCCGGCTTCCCCCAGATCGTCGCCTCGTTCGAAACCTCGGGAACGGCCGTCCAACTCTCCCTGACGGCCTGTCTCATCGGGCTCGCCGTCGGCCAGGTCGTGCTCGGCCCGGTCAGCGACGCGATGGGGCGACGGCGCTTGCTCCTGGCCGGTTCGGGCATGTTCACCGTGTTGTCCCTGGTCTGCGCGCTCGCCCCGTCCATCGCCGTGTTCAACGTCGCCCGGCTGCTGCAGGGAATCGCCGGCAGCGCGGGGCTCGTCATCGGTCGGGCAGTCATCAGCGACCGGTTCACCGGCACCCACGCAGCTCGCCAGCTCTCAACGCTGAGCGTGATCGCGATGACCGCACCGGTTCTGGCGCCGGTCGCCGGAGGCCTCATTCTCGGCATCGGCTCGTGGCGTCTGGTGTTCGTGGCGCTCGCCGTGACCGGGCTGTTGTTGTCGACCGCAGTCTGGGCGCGGGTTCCCGAATCGCTCCCCTTCGAGCAGCGCCAGGCCGGCGGTCTGCGGGCTGTGCTCAAGGCGATGGGCGGATTGCTTCGGCGACGCGAACTGATCGGTTACCTGCTCGTCATGGGTTGTGGGCTGGGCGCCCTGTTCGCCTACATCAGCGGTTCACCCTTCGTCTTCCAAAGCATTTACGGCTTGTCGCCCGCCGGTTACAGCCTCGTCTTCGCCACGAACGCCATCGGCACCGTAATGGCCGGTGTGGCATTCGGACGACTGGCCGGGCGCCTACGCCTCAACTCCCTGCTCGCCATCGGCGTGGTCATCACGGCGAGCTCCGCGATCACGCTGGTGGCCCTGCTCGCCGTTGGCATCAGCACGTTCCCAGCCACATGGGCCTGCCTGTTCGGCGTGACGTTCGGGTTCGGCGTTGTGCTGCCCGCGTCGACCACCATCATCCTCGCGGTCGGTAGCGATGCCCCCGGAGCCGCTTCCGGTCTGCTCGGCGGCGCCCAGTTCGTGCTCAGCGCCGCAGCCGCACCTCTACCTGGCGTCTTGGGCAGCACCACGGCCATGTCGATGGCCGTCGTGGTGCTGGGTTTCGTCCTCATCGCTGCGGCAGCGCTGATCACGCTCGCCCGACCGTGGCAGAACCACGGCGAACCAGCCGGCCAGCACTGAGTTGGCAGCACAGTGCCCACTCCAGCCGGTCCACCGACGGCGCGATCACCCGGCATCTCGCCGCGCTGACGCCGTCGACGCCGACGCGGTCGAGACCACGATCGAGATCCGCAACCACCTCGGCGGTGCTTACCTGGCGGCGGGCCGCGACACGGACGCCAGGCCGCAGTTCCTGTTCGCGATCGAGCTGACCGAGAGCGCACCGAACCCCGTTGCCAGGGCGCGTGCGCTCCGTGGGCTGGCCCGCTGCGGATCTCTCTAACGCTGCGGGAGACGAAGGGCGCCGGAGCGGCGTAGATGGGCGTGCCACACCCAGGAACGTCGTCGCAGGCCCGAAGGCATCGAGCCGCTTCTCGTGGCCACGCCGGAAGAACGCTCTGGCCTCACTTTGCTCGCGCCGGACATCCGGAGGCGCGGCTCGTGATCGCGGTAGCGCAAGAACCACCACTCCGTTCAATAGGCGCAATGCGGACAAGGGATCGTTGAACCCAACTTAGTTAACAAATTTCCTCGGTTGTATTATTAACCAGGTTGCGTTTTCTACGTTCCGATGCGAGGCCTGCCATGACCGTGCACCAGACCGCCCAGGACCCTGTCGAGCCCGAGATTCGCGCCGAACGCGACTACCTGGACGCCTGCCGCGAAACGCTGGCCCGCATGCGCGAGGAGGTCAACACGATGCTGGCCACCGGCGCAGGCGAGGGCGATGCCGTCGTGGACAAGTACTTCAACCACGCGTTGCGCCAGTTCCGCATCCAGGTGCTCAAGGACCTGTCCGGCCTCGACGGCGCGCCGTTGTTCTTCGGGCGCCTGGACTACCCGCCGGGAGAGGTCTACGACAGCGGCACCGGCAAAGTCCGCGAGAAGGATTCGCCCACTCACACGCCGGACAGCGATCGCGTCTACATCGGACGCCGTGGTGTCCGCGAAGAAGACGGCGAGCCCATGGTCATCGACTGGCGGGCCCAGCTGGCGCGTGCTTTCTACGAGGCCGGCCACCAGGATCCGATGGGGGTTCGGGTTCGCCGCCGGTACGGCTTCGATCACCGCGGTGTGCTGACCGCTTACGAAGACGAACCGATTGACCGTCAGGTCGCGTCCGGCAGTGGGAGCGGCCTGTTGGCAGCGGAGATCGAGCGGCCCCGCAAGGGCCCGATGCGCGACATCGTGGCCACGATCCAGCCCGAACAGATGAGCCTGGTGCGCGCTCCGCTGGAGCGCACGTTCTGCATCCAGGGCGCACCCGGCACGGGAAAGACCGCGGTGGGGCTCCACCGCTTGGCGTACCTGCTCTACGCCGAGCGGGAACGGCTGCGGAAGGCCGGCGGGGTTGCCGTCATCGGCCCCAACCATTCCTTCCTCTCCTACATCCGCAACGTCCTGCCGGCCCTCGGCGAGGTGGAGGCCTCGCAGACCACCATCGACGAGCTCACCGGTTCGGGTATCGCCGTCGAGCGCGCCGACGATCCGCAGGCGGCACGGGTCAAGGGCGATGCCCGGATGGCCGAGGTCATCCGGCGCCACCTGTGGTCACTGATCCAACCGCCCGGGGAGACGCTGGAGGTCAAGCACCAACACCGCACGTGGCGCCTGTCCCCCGAGGAACTCGCCGAGGAACTCGACGCCGCGCTCAGCCGCAGGATCGACTACGGCGCTGGTCGCGAGCTGTTGGCTCAGCGGCTGGCACATCTCGTGCTCCGCAAGATGGAGCAGTCCGGGAGTTCAGGTGCCACCACACTGAATCAGCTCCGTCGCAACAAGATGATCGGCCGCGCCGTCCGGCAGATGTGGCCGACGGTCGATCCCGCCCGCCTGGTCTTCGATCTCCTCACCGACCCAGCCCACCTGGCTCGTGCCGCGGACGGAACTCTCTCCGCCGACGAGCAGCACGCGTTGCTGCTCAACCCTCGCCCGCGCAGCGTGAAGTCGATGACCTGGACCAGCCTCGACCTGGCCCTCCTGGACGAGGCCGCAGCGCTGATCGAGCGCCCCGTGAAGCTCGGCCACGTCGTAGTCGATGAAGCGCAAGACCTCAGCCCGATGCAGATCCGGGCGATCGCCCGCCGCGTGGCGATCTCTTGCACCGTCCTCGGCGACCTGGCACAGGCCACCAGCCCCTCCGCCGTCCACGCCTGGACCGCAGTCCTCACCCACCTCGGCCGACCGGACGGCGAGATCGAGGAACTGACCCGCGGCTACCGCGTACCGGCGCAGGTCATCGACTACGCCGCCCGCCTCCTGCCACACATCGCCCCAGCATTGAGCGGCCCGACATCGTTCCGCAAATCCGCCGACGCCCTCCGCATCACCCGAACCACGCCCGAGGAGACGATCGCGGCAACCATCACGGCATGTACCACCGCGCTGGCCGGAGAAGGGTCGGTCGGACTCATCGCGGCCGACAACGACATCCCCGAGCTCCGTCAAGCCCTCTCCAACAGCGGGTTGCCGCACATCGTTCTCGGCACCAACGAAACAAGCATGGAGGCGGAGCGCCTCACCCTCACGCCGGTCACCCTCGCCAAGGGACTCGAATTCGACACCGTCCTGGTCGTCGAACCGGCCCGCATCGCCCAAGCGGAACACCGCGGCCTGCAGCGCCTCTACGTCGCTCTGACCCGAGCCGTCAGCAACCTGCACGTCATCCACGCCGATCGCCTGCCGGAACCACTGGTGCAGGAACCCGCGATGACCCGCTAGCGGCCTGCACCTGGAGTTCGTGGCATCCCAAGCGCAGTCGACCACACGTTCAGAGAGCCGCCAGCGCCGATGACCAAGACGAAGCCGCGGCGGCGCGGGCCGACTTGCCTGAAGTCCGCCGCGAAATCCTCGTGCCACCGCGGGTCGAGACCTCGAACAGTCCACTGTGGATCACGCCCGGTCGTTACCGCGGCAGGTCCGCGTCGGCCGGGGCGGCTGGCAGGATCCCGGCCGCGGTCCTGGTGATCGCTTCGAGCGTGCGGGCGATCGTGGGGTTGGCCCGGCCGCCGCGGCGGGTGACGGCGAGGATCCGGCGGGCCGGGGCCGGCTCCCCGCGCAACCGGATGCGCGCCACCGGCCAGTCACCGTGAAGCCGCGCCAGCCGGGGCACGAGGATGATGCCGAACCCCTGCGCGACCAGCGCCGCTCCGGTGTCCCATTCGTCGGCGTAGTGCGCGACGTCCGGGCTGAAGCCCGCCGCCATGCAGGCCGTGATCACCAGCTGGTGGTAGGTGCTGCCCGGTCGGCCCACGATCCACGACTCGCCCGCCGCGTCGGCGAGCGCCACGGCCGCGCGGTCGGCCAGCGGATGCCCGGCGGGCGTGACCAGGTCCAGCGGATCGTCGAGGAGCGGTAGCTGGTCGAAGCGCGCGTCGGACAGCGGCGGGGTGTCGGCCGTGACGATGACCAGCGCCAGGTCGGCGTCGCCGGCGAGCAGCAGGTCGAAGCAGCGCGTCGGCTCGGCCTCGATCAGCCGCACGCTCAGGTTCGGGAAGGCGTCGCGCAGCTCGGCGGCGGCCGGTGGCAGGAGATGCGTTGCGGCGGTGGAGAAACCGCACAGGGTGAACGATCCGCCGGGTTCGTCGGCGAGCACGGCCAGGTCCGCCTGCGCCCGCTCCCACTGCGCGAAGAGCAGCTCCGCGTGGTGCAGCAGCGCGCGGGCGGCCGAGGTCAGCCGGATCCGGCGGCCCTGCGGCACCACCAGCTCCACCCCGAGCTCCGCCGACAGCTGGCGGAGCTGGTACGAGACCGCCGAGGGCGTGTAGTGCAGCGCCTGCGCCGCCGCGGTTACGGTGCCGTGCTTGGCGACGAGCTGGAGCACCCGAAGCCGACTGTCAATCATGCAATCAGTTTGCACGATCGCCTGCATGAACGTTTGATTGTCCGGCGACGCTCCCGGCCCCACGCTTGCGGTGTGCCGGTCCTCGGCGGTGCGGCCCCTTCCCCTTGAAACCGAACGGAATTCGCGGGGAGTGCCGCGCGCGGATGTGACCGGCCGAGCGGAGAGGAGAACGCGAATGACCGCACTGGGAGACATCGCGGCGGCACCGGCGGACCTGGTCGCCCGCCGGGCCGTCGGCCGCAGCCTGGAGGCCCCGTTCTACACCAGCCCGGAGTTCTTCGACCTCGACATCGCGGCGATCTTCGCCGAGCACTGGATCTTCGTGGCCGCAGACGCCGAACTGCCCGAGCCGGGCGACTACGTGAGCGCGGCGCTCGGGCCGTACTCGATCATCGTCGTGCGCGACGACGACGGGAATCTCCGGTCGTTCCACAACGTCTGCCGGCACCGCGGCGCGCGGATCCTGGCGGACGACCGCGGCTCGGTCGGCAACATCGTCTGCGGCTACCACAAGTGGACCTACGGCACGGACGGCACGCTGCTGCACGCGCCGTCCCAGCCGAGCGGCTTCGACCCCAGCTGCTTCGGGCTCAAGCCGGTGCACGTCCGCAGCGTCGCCGGGCTCGTCTTCGTCTGCCTCGCCGAGCAGCCGCCGGGCGACTTCGCCGAAGTGGCGGCGCGCATCGAGCCTTATCTGCTGCCGCACCGCCTGCGCGGCGCCAAGGTCGCGGCGCAGGTCGACGTCGTCGAGGAGGGCAACTGGAAGCTCGTGATGGAGAACAACCGGGAGTGCTACCACTGCGACGGGCATCCCGAGTTGCTGCGCTCCTTCTTCCCCACCTACGGCTACACCGAGGAGAACCTCCCGCCCCGGCTTCGCCCGGCGCACGAGCGCTACCTGAGCGTCGACGCCGAGCTGCGCCAGACCTGTCGGCGCCTCGGGCTCCCGCACGAGCTGGTCGAGGAGCTGGACACCCGCGCCACCGGGTTCCGGATCCAGCGCGATCCCCTCGACCTCGCCGGCGAATCCTTC
The DNA here is from genome assembly GCF_040655595.1 of Saccharopolyspora sp. NPDC050389. Lineage (NCBI taxonomy): Bacteria > Bacillati > Actinomycetota > Actinomycetes > Pseudonocardiales > Pseudonocardiaceae > Saccharopolyspora > Saccharopolyspora sp. NPDC050389. Next base: position 5,245 of record NZ_JBFAKG010000126.1, on the reverse strand, counting down.
ACCGCGGACGGCAGGGCCGCGTGCCGACGCCTGCTGGGCGACTTGCCGACACCCCGCCTCGGACACCTGTCGCTGCACCTGCAACCGAACTCCTGGTTCCACGTCGTCGGTGACCACGCGATCACCTTCGCGGTGCTGCCGATCGCCCCGGACCGGACGCTGCTGCGCACCACGTGGCTGGTCCACCCGGACGCTGTGGCGGGCGTGGACTACGACCCGGACGCGCTGACCGGCGTCTGGACGGCCACCAACGAACAGGACGCGCACCTCGTCGCACGCGCGCAGCGCGGCGTCGGCAGCCCCGCGTACGAGCCGGGCCCGTACGCCCCGAGCGAGTACCAGGTCGAGGCCTTCTGCAACTGGTATACCACCCGCCTCCGCACGCACCTGGGGCGGTGAACGGCATGCGCACCTTCCGGTCCTGGGTCGGCGACCGCGACTGGGACGACGCGGTGGACCAGCGACTGATCTGCAAGCAGGTCCAGCAGATCACCGGCGACGTCAAGACGTTCGTCCTCGAACCCGAGCGGCCCCGGCTGTTCCGCCACGACCCGGGCCAGCACCTCGCGATCGCGGTCGAGATCGACGGGCGGGACGTCGAGCGGTGCTACACGATCTCCTCCCCGCCTTCGCGTCCGCACCTCGCCGCGATCACCGTTAAGCGGGTGCCCGGCGGGCCGGTCTCGAACTGGCTGCACGATCACCTGGTGCCCGGCGCGGTGCTCCCGGCGCGGGGGCCGTTCGGCGAGTTCTCGATGGTGCGGCATCCGGCGGCCAAGTACCTGTTCCTCTCCGGCGGCAGCGGCGTGACGCCCCTGATGTCGATGACCCGGACGCTGCACGACCTCGCGTGCCCCGCCGACGTGGCCTTCGTGCACAGCGCCCGCACGCCGGAGGACATCATCTTCCGGCAAGAGTTGGCGCTGATCGGGGCCGCCTCGCCGCGGATCCGGGTCAGCCACGTCTGCGAGGACGACGGGCCGACCGAGCGGTGGGACGGCCACCGCGGCCGCCTGACGATCGACATGCTGCGGGAGCTCGCGCCGGACTTCCTCGACCGCGAGGCGTTCGCCTGCGGCCCGGCGGGCTACCTGGACGCCGTGCGGCTGATGCTCGCCGAGGCCGGCTTTCCCATGGCCCGCTACCACCAGGAAAGCTTCACCCCGTCGGGCGGCCCGAGCCCTACATCATCCACTGTGGACGACGCGTTCAGCGTGGAGCTCACCCGCAGCGGGCGGACCATCGAGTGCGCCGCCGACACCGCGGTGCTCGACGCCGCTGCGCGGTCGGGCCTCACCCTGCCGTCGTCCTGCGGGCAGGGCGTGTGCGGCACCTGCAAGGCGACGCTGCTCAAGGGATCGGTGGACATGCGGCACAACGGCGGAATCCGGCCACGCGACCGCGCGGAACACCAGATCCTCCTCTGCTGCGCCAAACCCCTGGAGGACCTGGTGATCGACGCCTGACCCGGTTCCGCCTGGCCGGGGCCCGTGCGCACGTCTGGTGGGCACGGGCCCCGAAGCACTCGCGGCCACTGTGCGGAGTGCGGCGCGGTCAGGCCGACATCTCCGCCCCGGCCAATACCGGACGAGCCGCGACTTCTTTCGTCACGGCAACACGATCTAGCAGCTTGGTCGCACCGTCAGGTCCGCCAGCACGTCCGCGAGTGCTTCGGCGCCCGCTTCGCTGTCGGCCGGCTCGGCGTGTTCCTCCGGGGAGTGCGAGATGCCGGAGGGGTTTCGGACGAAGAGCATCGCTGTCGGCACGAACGGCGCCAGCACTCCAGCGTCGTGGCCGGCACCCGTGTCCAGGACTGGCGCATCCGGGAGCACCTGTGCGATGCGGCGCTGGAGGCCTTGGTCGAAATGGGCCGTCGGACTGAACGACTCTTCCCGGATCGTGACAGAACAGCCTTCCTGGGTCGCCGCGCCTTGCGCTTCATCCGAGATCTTCTGCACGAGCGCTCGGGCAACGTCGTCGTCGGGGTGCCGCACGTCGAGCCACACGTCCACCGAGGAGGCGATGACGTTGGTACCGCCCGGAACCGGCGCGATCCGCCCGACCGTTGCGCGGGCGGACGGCGTGGAGCGAGCTGCGTTCTGGGCGGCCAGGACGATGCGCGCCGCCACGGTCATGGGGTCGCGCCGGTCGGACATCAGCGTCGTTCCCGCGTGATTTCCTTGCCCGGTGACGGTGAACCGCCACCGGCCGTGACCGATGATCGACGAGCCGATCGCGACGGGCCGCGCGAGGTCGACGAGGCCGCGCCCCTGCTCGACGTGCAGCTCGACGAATGCCCCGATCCGGCCGATCGCCTCCCGATCCGGGCCCAGATGGCTCGGGTCCAGGCCGTTGCGACCGGCGACGTCGGCCAGGGTGTTGCCCTCCTGGTCCTTGAGGTTGAGCGCCCGCGCCACGTCCACGCTCCCGGTCATGATTCCCGAGCCGAGGCAGGCCAATCCGAACCGGGAACCCTCCTCTTCCGGGAAGACGGCGATGGCCAAGGGACGCTGTGGCCGGTGTCCTCGGCTCTGCAGCAGGTCCACCGCGGCGAGCGCGGACGCGACTCCCAGCGGGCCGTCGAAGGCTCCGCCGCCCGGCACCGAGTCGAGATGGCTGCCCGTGACCACCGCGTCGGTTCGCTCGCCCGACGCGACATCGAGCCAGGCCCACATGATGCCGTTGCGGTCGGTCTCGACATCGAGCCCCCGCGCGGCGGCCTCCGACGTGAACCACGCCCGGAGGTCGAGCTCGGCGTTCGAGAAGACGGGACGCGAGTAGCCGCCTCGAACGGGGTCGGTGCCGACATCGTGGATGCCGCCGAGCAGCGACGTTACTGCGTTGAGCCGGTCAGGCATGGAGACTCCTTCGTCGTGGGATCCGGGCGCGTTCGTGGCTCGGGGCGGGCGGCGCAGCTCAGGCGGACCTGGCCGCAACGCGGAATTCCTGGGGCACGATGGCGGCCTCCGAAGCGTCTGCGGCGCTCGCCAGGTCGGCGGCCAGGAGACCGATCAGGGGCGCGAACTTCGCCCCGTGCCCGGAGCAGGGGGACACCACGGTGACCCCGTCGGCGCGGTCGAGGACGAAGTTTTCGTCGGGGGTGTTCGTGAAGAGGCACGTGGTCTCAGCGTAGGGCTCTGCCTCCAGGCCGGGAATGTTCTCCTGCACGTAGGAGGTGACTCGTCGGCGGTTGCCAGGATCGATGACCTGGTCCTGTTGCGAGGCCGACGTCAGCAGCTTGCCGCCGTTGAACTCGGCGACCTTCTGGCCGCGGAAACCGGCGTCCTCGCCGCCGGGCAAGCCATATGCCTGGATCCGCTCGTTCTTGTAGATGAAGGTCGGCCATGGCGCAGCAGGCGAACCGCCTCCGGCAGCAACTCGATCTCGGTACGGGAAGTGGTAAGCCTGTTCCTGGCGGACCGCCAACGGCGGCATCCCGGACAGGAATCTCTGCGGGAGCGCCAGATTGGACAGCAGATCGGGCAACCAGCCGCCGGCGCAGACCACCACTCGTTCCGCGTCCACGACGTCACCGCCGGTCGAGACCAGCCGGTAGCCGGCCCCCTCCCGAGTCGCCGTTGCCACCTGCCAGCCCGTCTCCAGGCGTGCTCCTTGCGCCACGGCGAGGCCGACCATCGCTTCCACGGCGGCCTGCGCGTTGATCACGCCGGCTTCCGGGTGCCACAGGACGGGTGTGTCGAAACGGAACTGCGGCCACCGCTCGGTGGCTTGCCGGACGCTCAGCAGCTCGTGGTCGATGCCGAGGTCACCGAGGATCTGCGCGAGGTGTTCGGGTTGGCGTTGCGCACCGAAGTCGAGGGCGCCGGTCGGCGTGATGAGCTTCCTGCCCGCGCTTCGTTCGACCTCGTCCCACAGCGGCTTCGCCGCCAACATCAGCCGGGAGTAGAGATGCTCGGGATAGGCGTAGCGGAGGATGCGCGCCGAGCCGTGGGAGCTTCCACCGTGGTGGGCGGGAGTCGCCTGCTCGAGCAAGGTGACCTCGTGACCCCGGGAGGCCAGCTGCCACGCGGCGGCAGAACCTGCCAGCCCGGCACCGATGACGGCGTACTGCGACTGGTGTAGAGGCACGACACAGCTCCGATGTTTCGTGGGATTGGGCTGGACAGAACCATCAGAACCCGCGGCATTCAAACCTGTCCAATACTTGTTCGTCGCGAACTGATACCCAAGTCTTTTATAATCGCCTGGTGGACGTACGCCGCCTCCGGTACTTCATGGTCGTCGCCGACGAGCTGCACTTCGGCCGCGCGGCTGAACGCCTGCACATCTCCCAGCCCCCGCTGAGCCACCAGATCCGCCAGCTGGAGGCCGAACTCGGTGTCGAGCTGTTCCACCGCACGACGAGGCGAGTGCGGCTCACACCAGCGGGCGAAGAGCTGCGCACGCGACTCGACGGGCTCCTCGACGCCTTGGACGACGCGGTCACGGACCTGCACGAAGTGCGCGCGGGACGCGCCGGGAAGCTGACCGTGGGATTCGTCAGCTCGGCCAGCTACAGCGTCATGCCCTTGGCCGTGCGGCGCTTTCGCCAGGAACTCCCCGGCGTCGAGCTCGTGCTCAGCCCTCTGACCAGCGGCGAGCAGTTCGACCAGCTGCACGACGGAACCCTGGATCTCGGCGTCGTCCGCGGCGGGGACGCGAGCATGGACCTGCCACTCCACGACCTCCACACCGAACAGCTGGTCGCCTGCCTGCCTTCGGATCACCGCTTGGCGTCGTACGCCGAGGTGACCCCCGAAGAACTCGCCGGCGAACCCATGATCAGCTTCCCGCCGCGCGAGATGCCCGGGTTCGTCGCCCAGCTCCAGTTGATCTTCGGCGGCCCATTGCCGTTCCCGAAGGTGACGCACCGGGTCGTCCACCAGGAGACCGCGCTTGGCTTCGTGGCCGGAGGCCTGGGATTCACGGTGCTTCCGGAGTCGGTATCTCGGTTCAAACCCGACGCGGTTCAGGTGGTTCCCATCTCGTCGCGCCCCACCACCACGATGATGGTCGCAGCCCCTCCCGAAGGTTCCCCTTCGCATGCCGCGGGGGCCGCCTTCCAGGAATATCTGCGCATCGCCGCCCATGAGGCGCTCAGCGGCCGTGCACCCGAAAGCCCGGAGCGGAGCGGAAAACCCTCCGCCTAGAGAGGCTGTTTTGGATGTGGTGACGTGCGGATGTGGTAACGCGGGCGTTTTGTCTTTGAAGCGGCGCAGCCGCTTAGCCCACCCACGCAACCGGC
>NZ_JBFAKG010000125.1:0-23401 GCF_040655595.1 Saccharopolyspora sp. NPDC050389 | reverse complement strand
GGATGGGAACCTTCCTGTCAAAGCGGTGACAGGAAGGTTCCCATCCTCGCGCCTGCGGGACGTCAGGCTCGGGCGCACTCCGGGGCGTCGCGGTCGCGGTGGGCGCGGACCAGCAGGGCGGCCAGCAGCGCGGCGGCGATCGGGCCGATGGCGAGCGCGGCGAAGACCGGCATCCGCAGCCCGTCCAGGGCGAGGGCGCAGGCCACCATCAGCAGCGGGTAGCTGAACCGCAGGCGGCGCTGCCACCCGAAGTTCCAGCGGACGTGGTTGGCGCTGAGCACGGTCAGCCCGGCCGCGAAGCCGAACAGCAGCGGGGCGGAGAGATCCAGGTCCTGGTCGAGGCTCGCGCGCTGCACGAGCAGCACGTCGAGCAGTGCGGCGACGCCGGCCGCACTGCAGAGGAAGAGCAGGGGGAGGGACACCCACGACCGCACCGTGAGTTTTCCCAGGACCGAACACAGCAGCACGCGTCGAGGATGAACGGCGGACCACCCCGGACGCACCCTCGGCCCCGGGCGGCTCGGCAGGCGGTCCGTTTGATGCGCCGGACGGTTGCCCGGGACCCCACCGGAATACCGGACGGGCACCCTGCGTTGCAGGTCACGAGCCCTGGTCTGGCAGAATGCAGGGTTGATCCGGCACCGGTTCACCGCGCGGCAGCGGCCGCGTGGACCCGGCGGCCAAGAAGAGAGGACAAGCCGTTGAAGAGTGGCATCCACCCCGAGTACGTGGTGACGCAGGTCAACTGCGGTTGCGGTAACAGCTTCACGACCCGCAGCACCCGCAAGACCGGCCAGATCACCGTCGAGGTCTGCTCGAACTGCCACCCGTTCTACACGGGCAAGCAGAAGATCCTGGACACCGGCGGCCGCGTGGCCCGCTTCGAGGCCCGCTACGGCAAGCGCCAGAAGTAGCTGCACCGACGGCGCCCGTCCCACGCGAGCAGTGCGGGACGGGCGCCGTCGCCGCGTTTGGTGTCCGAACGTCCGCAGCAAGTGAAGAGGGTCGCCAGTGGAGACATCGAAGCTCGAAGGGCTGCTCGCCGAGTACGTGGGGCTGGAGCAGCGGCTGGCCGACCCCGGCGTGCACGCCGACCAGGCGAACGCCCGCAAGCTCGGCCGCCGCTACGCCGAGCTCACCCCGATCGTGCGCACCGCGCGGGAGCTCGATCAGGCGCGGTCCGATCTGGACACCGCCCGCGAGTTCGCCGCCGAGGACGCGGCCTTCGCCGAGGAGGCCGACAGCCTCGCCGAGTCGGTCCCGGTGCTTGAGGCGAAGCTCACCGAACTGCTGCTGCCCCGCGACCCGCACGACGGCTCCGACGTGCTGCTGGAGGTCAAGTCCGGCGAGGGCGGCGAGGAGTCCGCGCTGTTCGCCGGCGACCTGCTGCGCATGTACCTGCGGTTCGCGGAGCGCCAGGGCTGGCGGGCCGAGGTGCTGGACAAGACCGAATCCGACCTCGGCGGCTTCAAGGACGCCACGGTCGCGATCAAGGCCAAGGCCGGCGACACCAGCCCCGACGGGGTGTGGTCGCGGCTGAAGTTCGAGGGCGGCGTGCACCGCGTGCAGCGGGTGCCGGTCACCGAGTCGCAGGGCCGGGTGCACACCTCGGCCGCGGGCGTCCTGGTCTACCCCGAGCCGGAGGAGATCGAGGTGGAGGTCGACGAGAAGGACCTGCGCATCGACGTCTACCGGTCGTCCGGGCCGGGCGGGCAGAGCGTGAACACCACCGACTCGGCGGTGCGCGTGACCCACCTGCCGACCGGCATCGTGGTGTCCTGCCAGAACGAGAAGTCGCAGCTGCAGAACAAGCACCGCGCCATCCAGGTGCTCAAGGCCCGGTTGCAGGCCCATGCCGAGGAAGAAGCCGAGCGGGAGGCCTCGGAGGCGCGGCGCAGCCAGGTGCGCACAGTGGACCGTTCGGAGCGCATCCGCACCTACAACTTCCCGGAGAACCGCATTTCCGACCACCGGGTGAACTACAAGGCCTACAACCTGGACCAGGTCCTCGACGGCGATCTGGCCGCGGTGGTGGCCGCCCTGCTCGCCGCCGACAGGAAAGAACGACTCGCGCTCTAAGCTGAACGTGTGACGCGACAGCCCCTGCGCCTGGCCATCCTCGAGGCGGAACGCATCCTCGCCGCGGCGGGCGTGGCGAGCCCGCGCACCGATGCGGAGCTGCTGGCCGCGCACCTGCTCGGCGTCGAGCGCACCAAGCTGATGATGGTGCCGCTGGTGGATCCGCCGGTGGTCCAGGCGCTGCACGACCTGGTGCGCCGCCGGGCCGCGCGGGTGCCGCTGCAGCACCTCACCGGCAACGCCTGGCTCGGGAACGTGACGCTCAACGTCGGGCCAGGGGTGTTCGTGCCCCGGCCGGAGACGGAGCTGCTGCTCGCGTGGGGCCTGGCGACGCTGGAGGGCGTGGACCGGCCGACCGTGGTGGACCTCTGCACCGGGTCCGGGGCGCTGGCGCTGGCGATGGCGAACGCCCGCCCGGACGCCACCGTGCACGCGGTGGAGAAGGAACCCGCCGCGCTGGCCTGGGCGCGCCGCAACGCCGATCAGCAGGCGCAGGCCGGTGACACCCCGATCCACCTGTACGCGGGCGATGTCACCGACCCGATGGCGTTCATGGAGCTGGAGGGCCTGGTCGACCTGGTCCTCTGCAACCCGCCTTACGTGCCGGAGGGCACGCCGGTGCCGCCGGAGGTCCGCAACCACGACCCGCACGAGGCGGTGTTCGGCGGTCGCGACGGCCTCGACGTGGTCCGGCACGTCATCGGCTGCGCGGCCAGGCTGCTGCGCCCCGGTGGCGGGGTGGCCATCGAGCACGACGACACCCACGGCGGTTCGGTGCCCGCCCTGCTGCGCGCCCGCCGCGTCCTCGAAGACGTCCAGGAGCACGCCGACCTGGCCGGCCGCCCCCGCTTCGCCACCGCCCGCCGCACCCAGCCTCCGGCGCCCTGACCTGCGGTTTGACAGGAAGGTTCCCATGCTCCCGCCGCCGCGCCGGGGTCAGTGGGCGTTGACGAACTCGCGGAGCAGGGCGTTGAACTCGTTGGGCTTCTCGCGGTTCGGCCAGTGGCCGGCGCCGGAGATCACCCGCAGCGACGCGCCCGGGATCGCGTCCGCGGCGTCGCGGGCCGCCGACACCGGCACGATGGCGTCGCGCTCGCCGTGGATCACCATCACCGGGCACCGGATGCGGTCCAGGTGCGGGAGGTGGTTGATCCGCATCGCCCGCCGGTCGACGGCGTCGGCGTGCCAGTCGGCGAACACCGAGCCCCGCGCGCCCGCTTCGGCGACCACTTCGTCGACAATGGACTCCAGGTCCGGCACGGCCTGCCCGCCGGCGAAGAAGCCCCGCGTCAGCACCTGGCGGGCGAAGGAACGGTTGAGTCGCAACAACTTCGCGGCAAGCGGTCCGGCGAAGCCGGTGCGCAGCAGCGCGTAGGTCAGGAAGTGGTGCGGCATCTTGTGCTGCATGCCGGTGCTGTCCACAAGCACCAGTCCGCGCACCCGCTGCGGATTGCGCAGCGCGAAACCAGCCGCGATGCTGCCGCCCATCGACAGGCCGACCAGGATCGCGTCCGGCACCCGCCAGGCGTCCAGCAGCCAGCGCAGCACCTCTTCGAAGGTGCGCTGGTTCGCGCTGCCGTGCCACGGCATGCTGCCGCCCTGGCCGGGCAGATCCGGCGCGAACACCCGGTGGTCGGCGGCCAGCACGCCGATCGCGTGGCGCCAGCTCAACATCGCGTTGTCCGGGCCGCCGCCGTGCAGCAGGACGATCGCCGGACCGCTGGAACCCGCCCGGTAGAAGCGGATCTTGCCGGCCGGGAACTCGATCTGGTCGACCTCGACACCCTGGGGTGGGGCGGTCATGCTCGCTCTCCTCGCGTTCGTCGCAGTTTCGTGCCCGCTTCCGGCAGACGCCCGAGCGCCACCGGCGTTGCCCGGTGCGGGCACACCCAACGGATCTCGGTCGAGCGCCGAGGTGTTACTCGGGACGAATATTCCCGGACGGAGATCGGCGGCACCACTCGAACGGGTCGATTGGGGGCGTGCCAGGATTCGGGTGTGAGCACCGTCTATGACTGCACCAGTCCGGACAGCCGCGAGGCGGGCCTGGCCGCCGCGGCCAACACGGTTCGCGCGGGCGGGCTGGTCGTGCTGCCCACCGACACCGTCTACGGCATCGGCGCGGACGCCTTCGACGCCAACGCAGTGCACGCCCTGCTCGCCGCCAAGGGGCGCGGCCCGGACATGCCGGTGCCGGTGCTGGTCGGCTCCTGGTCCACTGTGGATGGGCTGGTGATGTCGGTCCCGCAGCAGGCGCGGGCGCTGATCGAGGCGTTCTGGCCCGGCGGGCTGTCGCTGGTGCTGCCGCAGGCGCCGTCGCTGTCCTGGGACCTCGGCAACACCCGGGGCACGGTCAACCTGCGGATGCCGCTGCACCCGGTCGCCCTGGACCTGCTGCGCGAGGTCGGCCCGATGGCCGTCTCCAGCGCCAACCGCACCGGCCAGCCGCCGGCCGCCAGCGCCGGCGAGGCGCGCGAGCAGCTCGGCGACTCGGTGCAGGTGTACCTGGACGGCGGCCCGTCCGGGGAACCGGTGGCCTCCACCATCGTCGACCTCACGCAGGGCACGCCGCGGGTGTTGCGGGAGGGCGCGGTGAGCCTCGCCGACCTGTCCGAGGTGCTCGGTGAGGACCTCGAAGCGGACCGGTGAAATCCGTCCGGGCGCGGGCCGATAGCGTTAGCTCCGCCAGCCGCAACGTGAACAGCGATGAGGAGCGCCGGGTTTGAGCAATCCGTTCTGGGGGCTGAAGTTCGAATTCACGCGGGCCTCGGCACCGCGCGAGTGAGCCACCGGTATGGACAACGCGCCATGGGCTCCGGCCGGGCTTCCCGCCCGTGAGTACCTGCTCGTCATGCTCACCGCCGCGGCGGCGACCTTCCTGCTGACCGGGCTGGTCCGGCTGCTGGCCTTCCGGGTCGGCGCCGTCGCGTATCCCCGGCAGCGCGACGTGCACGTCAAGCCGATGCCGCGGATGGGCGGCGTCGCGATGTTCGGCGGGGTGCTGGTGGCCATGTTCCTGGCCGCCAACCTGCCTGCGCTGTCGCGCGGGTTCACCTACTCCAACGACATCCTGGCGGTGGTCATCGCCGGCGGGCTGATCGTCCTCGTCGGCGCGCTGGACGACCGCTTCGAGCTGGATTCCCTGACGAAGCTGGCCGGGCAGGTCACCGCCGCCGGGATCCTGGTGCTCTTCGGCGTCCAGTGGTTCGTGTTCTGGGTGCCGTGGGGCGGCGCCGACGGGCACCTGGGGCAGCTCATGGTGCTGGGCAGCAACCAGGGCCAGCTGCTGACGGTGCTGCTGGTCGTGGCGATGATCAACGCGATGAACTTCGTGGACGGGCTGGACGGGCTGGCCTCCGGCATCGGCCTGGTGTCGGCCACCGCGACGTTCGTGTTCTGCCTCGCCGTCCTGGACCGGCAGAACGGCGACGTCAACGCCTACCCTCCGGCGCTGATCGCGGCCGCGATCGCCGGCGCCTGCCTGGGCTTCCTGCCGCACAACTTCCAGCCGGCCAAGATCTTCATGGGCGACTCGGGTTCGATGCTGATCGGCCTGATGCTGGCCACCGCCACCACGTCCGCGTCCGGCCGGATGGACTACACGCTCCTGAACCCGACCGACACCATCGCGCTGCTGTCGCCGCTGCTGGTCGTCGCGGCGGTGCTGTTCGTGCCGCTGCTGGACCTGATCATGGCCGTGGTTCGCCGCACCCGGGCGGGCAAGAGCCCGTTCCACGCCGACAAGATGCACCTGCACCACCGGCTGCTGGAAATCGGGCATTCGCAGCGCCGCGCGGTGCTGCTGATCTACCTGTGGGCGGCCGTCATCGCCTTCGGCGCGGTGTCGTTGACGCTGTTCAACACCGTTGTTGTGGCGTGGGTCGTAGGCCTCGGGGTGCTGCTGGCCGCTATCATTTCGGTGATTCCGCGTATGCGCACCCGATCCGATCGAGAGTCCCGATGAGCGAAGCGACCGACACGCCGACCCCCGCCGAGCCGGCCGAGACCGGTGAGCCGGTGAACCCGCACGCGGAAACCGTGCGCAGGCTCGCGTCGGCGATGCTGCGCACCGCCGTGTGGCCGGGTGTGGCGACGGTGGCCATCGGTGCTGTCGTGGCGACCGTGCTGGTCGGCGTGTCCGGCCTGGTCGGGGCGCTGGTCGGCGGCGTTGTGGCGTTCGCCTCGTCGCTGCTGACGATCTGGCTGATGCGGTTCACCGGTGGCATGAACCCGCACTTCGTGATGGTCGCCGCGCTCGGCGGCTACGTCGGCAAGATGATCGTGCTGCTGGTGGTGATGACGCTGCTCGGCGGCGTCGACGCTATCCACCGGGAGTCGTTGGCGTTCACCATGCTGGCCACCGTGATGGTGTGGGCGGGCGCCGAGGTCGTCGCGTTCAAGCGCACCAAGATTCCCACGATCGTGCCGGGAAGCTGACTCGTTTCGACCTGATTTCCAGGCGTTCGGCCGCTGCGTCGGACGGGTGGAAGCGGACCACATGTCGGGTGACTACCTACCCGCTGGTATCGTCCCGCCGAAGAAGCCTTCCCTGCACAGCGCGGGTCCAAGGGGTGCACCGAGACCCCGGGGCCCCACCGGGTGGGGAGGGCCCCTCCGCGTGCCAGATCGCGTATCAGGTACGTTAAGTGCAAAACGTGACGATTCCCCCGGCCGAGTGAAGTTCACCGGGAGAACCGGAAGGAGCCCAGTTGGGCGCGCTGATGCTGGCCGAGGGCGGAACATTCCAACCGCCGGGTGCCGATAGCTTTATCCTTCCGCCGATCTTCGGCGGAGTCACCAAGCCGATGCTCCTCGTCGTGCTCTCGGCGATCGTCGTGGGCGCGTACTTCGTGATCGCCACCCGGAACCTGAAGCTCGTTCCGGGCAAGGGGCAGTTCGTCGCGGAGTTCGTCTACGAGTTCAGCCGCAACAAGATCGCGCGGGAACACATCGGGGCCAAGGATTTCCGTCCGTTCGTGCCGCTGATCTTCGCGCTGTTCACGTTCATCCTGGTGAACAACATCTTCGGCATCGTCCCGATCATCCAGTTCCCCACGATGTCGCGGATCGGTTTCCCGATCGCGCTGGCCGCCGTGGTGTACCTGGTGTTCCACGGTGTCGGCTTCGCGCGGCACGGGTTCCTGGGCTACTTCAAGCACATCATGTTCCCGCCCGGGGTGCCGAAGCCGATCTACGTCCTGCTGTCGCCGATCGAGCTCTTCCAGAAGTTCATCGCGCAGCCTGCCGCGCTGGCGATCCGAGTGTTCGCAGCGATGTTCGCCGGTCACCTGATCCTGCTGGTGTTCACGCTCGGTGGCGAGTTCCTGCTGCTCGAGGCCGGGGCCGCGCTGAAGCCGGTCTCGCTCGTCGGGTTCGCCTTCGCCATTGCGCTGACCTTCGTCGAGGCCCTGATCCAGGTGCTGCAGGCGTACATCTTCGCGCTGCTGACCGCGAGCTTCATCGGCGCGGCGTTGTCCGAAGGCCACTGAACAAGAGACTTCGTTCCCAACAAAGGACCTGTCGATCCGCGCCGAGAAGCGGACCGAGTGAAAGGTAGTGACAGTGAGCAACATCGTTCTCGCGCAGGCAGCCGAAGCCGCGGGCAGCATCAACCCCGGTCTGGCCGCGATCGGTTACGGCCTGGGCGCCATTGGCCCCGGTATCGGTGTCGGCCTGATCTGGGCCGCCGTCATCAACGGCACCGCCCGCCAGCCGGAGGCCCAGGGCCAGCTGCAGGGCATCGCCTGGATCTCGTTCGTTCTGGTCGAGGTGCTGGCGCTGATCGGCCTGGTCGTCTACTTCATCGCGTCGGCTTCTGGCACTGCCTGATAACGGCTCAACGCGTTGGGAGACGTTGTGGTGAAGACGCAGATGCTGCTAGCCGCGGAAGGCGAGCACAACCCGATCATCCCCGAGCCAGCGGAGATCGTGGTCGGTCTGATCGCCTTCCTGCTGCTGCTGTTCGTGCTGTGGAAGTACGCGGTCCCGCGCTTCGAGAAGATCTACGCGGAGCGCAGCGAGCGGATCGAGGGCGGTATCCGCAAGGCCGAGGCCGCGCAGGCCGAGGCCCAGCGGACGCTGGAGCAGTACAAGTCGCAGCTGGCCGAGGCCCGCGCGGAAGCGGCCCGGATCCGCGATGACGCCCGCGCCGAAGGCCAGCAGATCCTGGAAGAGATGCGCACCCAGGCGCAGACCGAGTCCGAGCGGATCATCAACCAGGGCCAGACCCAGTTGGCGCACCAGCGGGCTCAGATCGTCGCCGAGCTGCGGTCGGACCTCGGCCGCCAGGCGGTCGAGCTGGCCGGCCGGATCGTCGGCGAATCCCTGGAGGACGAGGCCCGCCGGCGGGGCACCGTCGACCGGTTCCTCGACGAGCTGGAGGCCACCGCGGCCCCGGCGTCGTCCGAATCGGCCAAGGCCTAACCGAGTGAAAGGCGCTGAGAGTTGAGCACCCTCGTGAACGCCGCGAGCCGTGAGGCGCTGGCAGCCACCGAGCTGCAGCTGCTGCAGGCCACCGATGGGGCCCAGGCTGCGGAGATCACCGGGCTCGCCGACGAGCTGTTCGGCGTGGCCGCCCTGCTGGGCCGCGAGTCCACGCTGCGGCGGGCGCTCGCCGACGCCTCCACCGACCCGCGGTCCAGGGAAGACCTGGCCCGCGGGCTGTTGGCGGACAAGCTCGGCGCGCGGGCGCTGCCGGTGGTCGTCGAGGCCGTCCGGGCCCGTTGGTCCAGCCCGAAGGACCTGATCGACGGGCTGGAGCGGCTGGCCCGCACCGCGCTGCTGGTGCAGGCCGAGCGGGCCGGCCGGCTCGACGCCGTCGAGGACGAGCTGTTCCGGCTGGGCCGCATCATCGGCTCCCAGGTGGACCTGGAGCGGTTGCTGTCGGACCGGACCGGCGACGAGGCGGGCAAGTACGCGGTCGTCGACCAGCTCATCGAGGGCAAGGTCGAGCCGGTGACCCTGAACCTGGTCCGCCAGCTGGTGGCACGGCCGCGCGGCCGGCGGGTCAGCGAGGGGCTGGAAGAGCTGGCCGAGCTGTCGGCGAAGCGCCGCGAGCGCTCGGTGGCGCACGTCCGGTCCGCGATCCCGCTCAGCGATGAGCAGCAGCAGCGGCTGTCGCGCACGCTGCAGCGGATCTACTCGCGGCCGATCGCCCTGCACCTGGAGGTCGACTCCGGGGTCGAGGGCGGGCTGCTGATCCGGATCGGCGACGAGGTCATCGACGGCAGCATCACGGGACGCCTGCAGTCCCTGCGGCGCGACCTCGCCGACTAAGCCGACGGGGCCGCGGGCCCGGGAAACCGGCGCGGCGCCGAACACCAACTCCCTTCCAAGAACTAACCGAGGGCAGGAACGAGACATGGCGGAGCTGACGATCTCGTCGGACGAGATCCGCAGTGCGATCGAGAAGTACGTCTCCAGCTACTCCCCGGAGGTCAGCCGCGAGGAGGTCGGAGTCGTCACTGATACCGGTGACGGCATCGCCCATGTCGAGGGTCTGCCTTCGGTGATGACCGAGGAACTGCTGGAGTTCCCGGGCGGCATCTACGGTGTCGCGATGAACCTGGAAGCTCAGGAGATCGGTGCGGTCATCCTGGGTGAGTCCGAGAAGATCGAGGAAGGCCAGGAGGTCAAGCGGACCGGCAAGGTCATGTCGGTGCCGGTCGGCGACGGCTTCCTCGGTCGCGTGGTCGACCCGCTGGGCGCCCCGATCGACGGGCTCGGCGACATCGTCGCTGAGGAGCAGCGTCCCCTGGAGCTGCAGGCCGCGACGGTCGTGCAGCGACAGGGCGTGGGCGAGCCGCTGCAGACCGGTATCAAGGCCATCGACTCGATGACCCCGATCGGCCGCGGCCAGCGCCAGCTGATCATCGGCGACCGCAAGACCGGCAAGACCACGGTCGCGGTCGACACGATCATCAACCAGAAGGGCAACTGGGACAGCGGCGACCCGCAGAAGCAGGTCCGCTGCATCTACGTGGCGATCGGTCAGAAGGGCTCCACGATCGCCGGCGTGAAGCGGTCCCTGGAGAACGCCGGGGCGATGGAGTACACCACCATCGTCGCCGCGCCGGCCTCCGACTCGCCGGGTCTGAAGTGGCTGGCCCCGTACGCCGGTTCGGCCATCGGCCAGCACTGGATGTACCAGGGCAAGCACGTCCTGATCGTCTTCGACGACCTGACCAAGCAGGCCGAGGCCTACCGGGCGATCTCGCTGCTGCTGCGCCGCCCGCCGGGCCGCGAGGCCTACCCGGGCGACGTCTTCTACCTGCACTCGCGTCTGCTGGAGCGCTGCGCGAAGCTCTCCGACGAGATGGGCGCCGGTTCGATGACGGGTCTGCCGATCATCGAGACCAAGGCCAACGACGTGTCGGCCTACATCCCGACCAACGTCATCTCCATCACCGACGGCCAGTGCTTCCTGCAGTCCGACCTGTTCAACTCGGGTCAGCGCCCGGCCATCGACGTCGGTATCTCGGTGTCGCGCGTCGGTGGTTCCGCGCAGATCAAGGCGATGCGGAAGGTCACCGGGTCGCTGAAGATCGACCTGGCGCAGTTCCGCGAGCTGGAGGCGTTCTCCGCGTTCGCCTCCGACCTGGACGCCGCGTCGAAGGCGCAGCTGGAGCGCGGTGCCCGCCTGATGGAGATCCTCAAGCAGGGCCAGGGCGCGCCGCTGCCGGTCGAGGAAGAGGTCGTCTCGCTGTTCCTGGGCACCCAGGGGCACCTCGACTCGGTGCCGGTCGCCGACGTGCGCCGCTTCGAGTCCGAGTTCCTGGCGCACCTGCGGCGCACCCACGAGTCCGTGCTGAAGGACATCGTCGAGACCAAACAGCTCTCCGACGACGGTGCCAAGTTCATCGTGGAATCGGTGGAGGACTTCAAGAAGCAGTTCACCTCGTCCGACGGTTCCTCGGTCGCCCCGGGAGAGCAGCCGGAAGCCGAGGCGCTGGCGGCCGACGAGGTGGGCCAGGAGACCGTCAAGGTCAACCGCCCCGCCCCGAAGAAGTGACCGGATAGCCATGGCTCAACTTCGGGAACTGCGAAACCGCATCCGGTCGGTCAAATCGACCCGGAAGATCACCAAGGCGCAGGAGCTGATCGCTACCTCGCGCATCATGAAGGCGCAGGCCAGGGTCGAGGCGTCCCGCCCGTACGCGGACGAGATCACCAACGTCCTGACCGCGCTGGCCGACGTGAGCACGCTGGACCACCCGCTGCTGACCGAACGCTCCAACCCGAAGCGCGCCGGCGTGCTGATCGTGACCAGCGACCGGGGCTTCTGCGGTGGCTACAACGCCAACGTGATCAAGGCGGCGGAAGAGCTGCAGACGCTGCTGCGCGAGCAGGGCAAGACCCCAGTGCTGTTCGTCATCGGCCGCAAGGGCGAGGCGTACTACCGCTTCCGGCAGCGCAAGGTCGAGGCGAGCTGGACCGGTTTCACCGACCGGCCCGCCTACACCGACGCCGCCGAGGTGGGCGAGACGCTGGTCAAGGCATTCCTGGCGGGTGCCGACGACTACCTCGACGACGGGGGCTCGGACGGTACGCTAGGTGTGGATGAGCTGCACTTGGTGCACACCGAGTTCGTCTCCATGCTCACCCAGAAGCCGACGGTCAGGCGGATCGCGCCGCTGGAGGTCGAGTACGCCGAAGAGCCTGCGAAGGCCCTCAAGTCGACGTACGAGTTCGAACCGGACGCGGAGGCCCTGCTCGGGGCCCTGCTGCCTAAGTACATCAAGACCCGCCTGTTCGCCGGTCTGCTGGATGCAGCGGCGTCCGAGCACGCGGCCCGCCGGACGGCTATGAAATCGGCGACGGACAATGCGGACGAATTGATCCGCAACCTCAGCCGTGAGGCCAACCAGGCTCGCCAGGCCCAGATCACCCAAGAAATCAGCGAGATCGTCGGTGGTGTCGAGGCGCTCTCGTCAGCAGGAAGTGAGTGACATGACTGCTACTGCCACTAGCACTGCTACGGGCACTGGCCGCGTCGTCCGGGTCCTCGGCCCGGTCGTGGACGTCGAGTTTCCGCGAGACCAGGTGCCGGACCTCTACAACGCGCTCTCCGTGGACATCACCGCGGAAGCCATGGCCAAGACGCTGACGCTGGAGGTCGCCCAGCACCTGGGTGACAGCGTCGTGCGGACGATCTCGATGCAGCCGACCCAGGGGCTGGTGCGCGGCGTGGCCGTGACCGACTCCGGCGCGGGCATCTCGGTGCCGGTCGGCGACGTGGTCAAGGGCCACGTGTTCAACGCCTTGGGCCACTGCCTCGACGAGCCGGGCTACGGCTCGGACGCCGAGCGCTGGACGATCCACCGCAAGGCACCGGCCTTCGACAAGCTCGAAGGCCGGACCGAGATGCTGGAGACCGGCATCAAGGTGATCGACCTGCTCACCCCGTACGTGCAGGGTGGCAAGATCGGTCTGTTCGGTGGCGCCGGTGTCGGCAAGACGGTGCTCATCCAGGAGATGATCCGACGGGTCGCCAAGAACTTCGGTGGCACCTCGGTGTTCGCCGGTGTCGGCGAGCGCACCCGTGAGGGCAACGACCTCTGGGTGGAGATGGCGGAGTCCGGCGTGCTCGCCGACACCGCGCTGGTCTTCGGCCAGATGGACGAGCCGCCGGGCACCCGTATGCGGGTCGCGCTGTCCGCGCTGACGATGGCGGAGTACTTCCGCGACGTGCAGAACCAGGACGTGCTGCTGTTCATCGACAACATCTTCCGGTTCACCCAGGCCGGCCAGGAGGTTTCGACCCTGCTGGGCCGGATGCCGTCCGCGGTGGGTTACCAGCCGACGCTGGCCGACGAGATGGGTGAGCTGCAGGAGCGGATCACCTCGACGCTGGGTCGCTCGATCACCTCGATGCAGGCGATCTACGTGCCCGCGGACGACTACACGGACCCGGCCCCGGCGACGACCTTCGCCCACCTGGACGCGACGACCGAGCTTTCCCGGCCGATCTCGCAGAAGGGCATCTACCCGGCGGTGGACCCGCTGTCGTCCAGCTCCACCATCCTCGACCCGGCCATCGTCGGCGAGGAGCACTACCGGGTGGCGCACGAGGTCAAGCGGATCCTGCAGAAGTACAAGGAACTGCAGGACATCATCGCCATCCTCGGTATGGACGAACTGTCCGAAGAGGACAAGGTGACGGTGCAGCGGGCGCGTCGCATCGAGCGCTACCTGTCGCAGAACTTCTTCGTGGCCAAGCAGTTCACCGGCCAGGAGGGCTCCTTCGTGCCGCTGAAGGAGACCATCGAGGCGTTCGACAAGCTCTGCAAGGGCGACTTCGACCACTACCCGGAGCAGGCGTTCCTGTCCATCGGTGGTCTCGACGACCTGGAGCAGGCGTACAAGAAGCTCACCGAGAAGTGAGCGCCGGGCCCCGGTGACGGGGTCGGCAGACCGGCAACGGGGTCGGGGTCCGAGCGCGGACCCCGACCCCGCTTGCGAAAGCACCGCGACAAGGCATTTCCAGCCCGGCCAGTCACGATCGCCCAGGTGGCACCGGATAGACTGCGGGCACACACCCGACAAAGGAGACGCGCGTGGCCAACATGTCCGTCCAACTGGTCGCCGTCGAGCGCCGCCTGTGGTCCGGGGAGGCGACCGCCGTGGTCGCGCAGACCACCGAGGGAGAGATCGGCATCCTGCCCGGGCACGAGCCGCTGCTCGGTGAGCTGATCGAGGGTGGTGTGGTGCGCATCACCACCACCGAGAAGGAGACCGTCACGGCAGCGGTGCACGGTGGTTTCCTGTCGGTCACCGCGGACGGGGTAAGCGTGCTGGCGGAGACCGCGGAGCTCGCCTCCGAGATCGACGTGGAGCAGGCCCGCGCGGACGTCAAGAGCGCCGACGAACAGGCCCGAGCACGGGCCTTGAGCCGATTGCGAGCAGCCGGCCACTCGGCCTGATCCGGCCGCGCATGGGTTCCCCGGTCTTGTTGCTGGCGGTGGCCTTCGGGCTGTTGCTGATCGCTGCCCTGGTAATCGGGGCGCTCGCGTGGCGGCGGCTGCGGGAACTGCGCGCCGGGGGCATCGACGTGGCGCTGCGCGCCAGCAAGGACGGCGGTGGCCGCGGCTGGCACTTGGGCGTCGCGCACTACCGGGGCGAGGAGTTCGCCTGGTATCGAGTGCTCAGCCTGCGGTCCGGGCCTAACTGGGTGATCAACCGCCGGAACGTGGAGATCGCTCGGCGCCGCGAGCCGTCGATGGCCGAGGCCTATGCGATGCCGGCCGGATCGACGGTCCTCGACCTGACCGGCCCGGAGCTGGAGCTGGCGATGAACACCGACGCCCTGACCGGCTTCCTGTCCTGGCTCGAATCGGCCCCACCGGGCCGATCGGTGCCCTGGGCATCCTGAACCAACCAGCGGGGTCCGCCATCGGGCCCCGCTTTTTTGTGCGCTGACAGCATGGGAACCTTCCTGTCACCCGAGTGACAGGAAGGTTCCCATGCTCACATCCGGCGGCCGAGGTCGGCGCAGACATCGTGCAGGAGCTGCCGGAAGACGTCGGTGAGCGGGGCGTGCCGGGTGCTGGTGGGCACGGCGGCGTGGATGCGGCGGTGCAGCCCGGACGCGAGCGGTCGGTGCACGGTGCCGGGGGAGCCGCCGATGGCGAGGCGGGGGATGAACGAGACGGCGACCCCGGCGGAGACCACCGCTTCGGCGACGGCGTAGGACTCGAACTCGAAGGTCACCTTCGGGGCGAAGCCCTCGGCCCGGGCGGCGGCCTCCAGCTGGCGCCGGTTCGGCAGGCTGCGCGGGGCGCAGGCCCAGGCGTCGTCGCGGAAGTCGTGGAGTTGCGGCGCGGCCCGATCGGCGAGCGGGTGATCGCTGGGCAGCACGGCGTGGACGGGATCGTCCATGAGGTGCACGAGGCGCACGCCCGGCGGGACGTCGAGCGCCTCGTCGTACTCGCCGACCAGCGCCAGGTCGAGCTGGTGCGCGGCGACCCGATCGATGCCCTCGGCAGGGCCCAGGTCCACGACGGAGAGTTCGGCTCCCGGATGCCTATGGCGCAGCGCGGCCAGCGTCTCCGGGAGCAGTGCGAGCCCGGCGGTGGGGAAGGCGCCGAGGCGCAGCCGGTTGCGGTGTTCGTCGCGGAATCGCGCGGCGTCATCAGTCGCGTCGTCGAGCGCTGCGGCGATGCGCTCTGCCTGTTCGGCCAGCCGGATGCCCAGCGGGGTCAGGCGGACGCCGTGGGCGTGCCGCTCGACGAGCTGGGCGCCGACCTCGTTCTCCAGCCGGGCAAGCTGCTGCGACACGGCCGGGGGAGTCCGGCGGAGCTGTTCGGCGGCGCGGGTGACGCTGCCCTGCTCCCGGAGGGCCAGTAGCACCAGCAGACGCGACGGATCGAGCATGAAGTTTCACTTTACGCTTCCTGAAGTTCGGTAACTGGAAGTGAATCTGCCCGCGGAGAAGACTTGGCGGCGTGACCAAGCAAGCCAGTTTCACCATCGAACCCGAGCCCATCGACAGCCCCGAGGCCCAGCTGGCCCTCGGCCGCTACATCGAGGAGCTGAACGGCCGGTTCCCGGGCGGGTTCGACACCAGTCGCGCAGCCCCGCCCGCGAAGGACGACTTCACGCCGCCGGCCGGGGACTTCCTGGTGGTTCGCGCGGAAGGCCGGGTGCTCGGGTGCGGCGCAGTGCGCACCGAGCCGGGCGGCATCGCCGAGATCCGGCGGATGTGGATCGCGCCGGAACTGCGCGGCCGGGGCGCGGGCCGGGCCCTGCTCGCGGCGCTGGAGGAGCGCGCGCGACGGTTCGGATGCTCGTTGATCCGCCTGGACACCGCCGCCGAGCTGCACGAAGCCCGCGCGCTCTACGACTCGGCCGGCTACCGCGAGATCCCGGCGTACAACGACAACCAGTACGCCAGGCACTGGTTCGAGAAATCGGTGCGCTGACGGGGCTCTAAGCTGCGGGAATGCGCATCGAGACGGTCGCGTACGACCACCCCGACGCCGAGCAGTTGATCGCCGAGCTCCAGCGGGAGTACGTCGTCCGCTACGGCGAGGAAGACCTGACGCCGGTGGATCCCGTCGAGTTCCAGCCGCCCGGGGGCCTGTTCCTGCTCGGCTACGTCGACGCCCGCGCGGTCGCCTCCGGCGGGTGGCGGATCCAGGACGGCGATGGGCCCGGTTTCCGGGACGGCGACGCCGAGCTCAAGCGCATGTACATCGCTCCCGATGCGCGCGGCAACGGGCTGGCGCGGCGGATGCTCGCCGAACTGGAGAACACCGCCGCGCTGGCAGGCCGCAAGCGCATCGTGCTGGAGACCGGCATCCGGCAGCCGGAGGCGATCGGCCTCTACACCTCCTCCGGCTACGCCGAGATCGAGAAGTTCGGGGTGTACCACGACGACCCGCTGAGCAGGTGTTTCGGCAAGGAGCTCTAGGCGTTGCCGCCCGGCCGCCAAAGCACGTCGCCATCCGGGTTCGCCACCCGGGCGAGGATGAACAGCAGGTCCGAAAGCCGGTTCAGGTACTTGGCGGGCAGCGGAGAGGTGCGCTCGCCGTCGGCCTCCTGCAGCGCCCACGCGGACCGCTCGGCGCGCCGGGCCACGCACCGGGCCTGGTGCAGCAGCGCGCCGCCGGGAGTGCCGCCCGGGAGGATGAAGGAGTCCAGCTTGCCCAGGCGCGCGTTGAACTCGTCGCACCAGCCTTCGAGGCGGTCGACGTAGGCCTGGGTGATCCGCAGCGGCGGGTACTTCGGGCTTTCCACCACCGGGGTGGACAGATCCGCGCCCACGTCGAACAGGTCGTTCTGCACCGCCCGCAGCACCTCGACGACGTCGTCGGCGAGCTGCGCGGTGGCCAACGCGACGCCGAGCACCGAATTCGTCTCGTCCACGTCCGCGTAGGCGATGAGCCGCGGATCGGTCTTGTGCACCTTGGAGTTGTCCGACAGCCGTGTCGTGCCCGCGTCGCCGGCCCGCGTGTAGATCTTCGTCAGGTGGACAGCCATGCCGTCAGCCTAGGCGGAGCCGGCGGTGCCCGGTCGGGCGTGACAGGAAGGTTCCCATGCTTCAGCCCTGCCGGGCCGGTGCGGGGCTGGAGTGACAGGAAGGTTCCCATGCTCGCTCCGATGCAACCCGCTCCGATGGCGGTGGGGGTCGGGCCGTAACCTCGATGCTCGTGAGTGAGCACTTCCGGGTACACGGCGGGGCGCGCCTCGTCGGCGAGGTCGATGTCGTCGGGGCGAAGAACAGCGTGCTGAAGCTGATGGCTGCGGCACTGCTGGCGGAGGGCACGACGACAATCGTCAACTGCCCGGAGATCCTCGACGTTCCGCTGATGGCCGACGTGCTGCGCAGCCTCGGCTGCGAGGTGTCGATCGATGGCGGCACGGTGCACATCACGACTCCGGCGGTGATCAGCCACGAGGCCGTGTCTCCGTCGATGGGCAAGCTGCGCGCGTCGGTGTGCGTGCTGGGACCGCTGGTCGCCCGGTGCCGCCGCGCCGTCGTGACGCTGCCCGGCGGCGATGCGATCGGTTCCCGCCCGCTGGACATGCACCAGAACGGGCTGCGGCAGCTCGGCGCGACCAGCCACATCGAGCACGGTGCGGTGGTGGCCGAGGCCGAGAACCTGCGCGGCGCCCAGATCTGGCTGGACTTCCCCAGCGTGGGTGCGACGGAGAACATCCTGATGGCCGCGGTGCTGGCCGAAGGCACCACGGTGATCGACAACGCGGCGCGGGAGCCGGAGATCGTCGATCTCTGCGTGATGCTGCAGCAGATGGGCGCCAAGATCGAAGGTGGCGGCACGTCCACGCTGACGGTGCATGGCGTGTCCTCGCTGAAGGCGGTCGAGCACCGCGTGATCGGGGACCGGATCGTCGGCGCGACCTGGGCGTTCGCCGCCGCGGCGACCCGGAGCGACATCACGGTGCGCGGTGTCGATCCGCGGCACGTGAACCTGGTGCTGGAGAAGCTGCGCAGCGCCGGCGCGGAGGTCACCACGTCCGACGAGAGCTTCCGCGTGGTGATGCACGGCCGCCCGCATGCGGTGGACTTCGTGACGCTGCCGTACCCGGGCTTCCCGACGGACCTGCAGCCGATGGCGTTGGCGTTGTCGGCGGTCGCCGACGGCACGTCGATGATCACCGAGAACCTGTTCGAATCCAGGTTCCGGTTCATCGAGGAACTGGTCCGGATGGGCGCCGACGCCCGCACCGATGGGCACCACGCGGTGGTGCGCGGCCTGGACCGGTTGTCCAGCGCCCCGGTTTGGGCGACCGACATCCGGGCCGGGGTGGGCCTGGTGCTCGCCGGGCTGTGCGCGGACGGTTCGACCGAGGTGTGGGACGTGTTCCACATCGATCGCGGTTACCCGAATTTCGTCGAGAACCTGCGCGGTCTCGGCGCCGAGATCGAACGCGTGACCGACTGAGCGGGATCCGTTCCTGCTGCAGTCCACCCGTTCGGGCGTGACCATGGGCGAGAACCCTGCTCCTGCGTTGAAGGGGCGATGGTCATGGCGAGCAGAGGGTGGACGCGAAGAGATTTCCTGAAGGGCTCCTGCGTCGCGGCGGGCGCACTCGTGCTGGGCGGCGGCGCGCTGTCCGGGTGCGCGCGCACCGGCGGGGGCGGTGCCGGCGGCGATCCGCTCGAAGCGGCCCGCAGCTCCGGCACCATCCAGGTCGGCATCGCCGGTGAGGCGCCCTACGGTTTCACCGACGCGGCCGGCCGGGTCACCGGTGAGGCGCCGGAGGTGGCGCGCGCGGTGTTCCGGGGCCTGGGCGTCAACGACGTGCAGGCCTCGCAGGTCGACTTCAACCAGCTGATCCCGGCCCTGAACGCGGGCAAGTTCAGCGTGGTCGCGGCGGGCATGTTCATCACCCCGGAGCGCTGCAAGAACGCGGCGTTCTCGATCCCGGACTACCTCGCGCCGACGGCGTTCCTGGTGCCCAGGGGAAACCCGGAGGGCGTCACCTCGTTTGAGGACGTGGTGAGGAAGAAGCTCCAGGTCGCGGTGCTCAGCGGAGCGGTGGAGAAGGACTACGCGCAGCGGCTGGGCGTGCCGGATTCGCAGGTGCAGGTCTTCGACACGCAGAACGCGCTGCTGCAGGCGGTCGTCAACAAACGCGCCTACTGCGCCGCGCTGACGAACATCTCGCTCAACGACGTGGTGAAGAAGAGCCCGGGCGCGCAGGTCGAGGTCACCAGGGGCTTCACGCCGGTGATCAACGGCAAGGCCGAGGTGCAGGCGGGTGCGTTCGTGTTCCGCTCGCCGGACACCGCGCTGCGCGATGCGTTCAACACCGAGCTGAAGAAGCTGCACGACAGTGGCGAATGGGTACGGATCACCGAGCCGTTCGGTTTCACCCGCGACAACCTGCCACCGGCCGATGTGACCACGGAGTCGCTGTGCGCCGGTAGCTGATCCCGGCGACGGGAGGCGACATGTTCGGGAACTTCTCGCACTTCCTCTCGGTCCTGCTGCAAGGCGTGCCGGCGACGGTGATCGCGACGCTGTGCGGCATCGCGCTGTGCATCGTGCTGTCGTTCGCGGCCGGCCTCGGCATGCTGTCGCCTTGGCGGTGGGTCCGAGTCATCGCCCGCAGCTACGTCGAAATCTGGCGCGGCACATCCGAAGTCGTGCAGCTGTTCTGGATCTTCTTCGCACTGCCGCTGCTGGTCGGCTTCGAGCTGCTGCCGCTGTGGGCGGGCATTCTCGTGCTCGGCCTGAACCACGGCGCGTACGGCGGCGAGATCGTGCGCGGCGCGGTGCGGGCGGTGCCGAAGGAGCAGCACGAGTGCGCGGTCGCGCTGAGCTTCGGCCCGGCGCAGCGGATGCGGCGGGTGATCCTGCCGCAGGCGGTGGTGGAGATGATCCCGCCGTTCAACAACCTGTTCATCCAGCTGCTGAAGAGCAGCGCGCTGCTGTCGCTGATCTTCGTGCACGACATCACCTACCAGGGCAGGGACGTCCTCGAACCGAACTTCACCGGCCAGACCGCGCTGATCTACCTGTTGATGCTGGCGCTGTACCTGGTGCTGGCGGTGCTGATCACGGCGGTGATGCGGGCGCTGGAGAAGCGGGCCGCCGCAGCCGTCGGCCGCGAGCCGGTCGGGCCGTCGAAGGCGCTCGGCCGGGCCGAAGGCGGGGCGGTCTAGTTGATCTGGGACTGGGAGTTCACCGGTCGGATCATCCCGGACATCCTGGGCGGCTTGGTGGTGACGTTCGAGGCCACGCTGCTGGGCTCGATCGTGGCCTTCGGGCTCGGCCTCGTGCTGGCGCTGCTGCGGCGATCCCGGATCCGGCTGGTCAGCAGGGCGGTCTGGGTGTTCATCGAGTTCGTCCGAAGCACGCCGCTGCTGGTGCAGCTGTACTTCCTGTTCAACGTGCTGCCCGGAATCGGCCTGAGGTTCTCCTCGCTGACCACCGGCGTGATCGGTCTCGGCGTGCACTACGCCTGCTACACCGCGGAGGTCTACCGGGCCGGGATCGAGGGCGTGCCGCGCGGTCAGTGGGAGGCGGCGACGGCGCTGAGCCTGCCCGCTCGCAGGGTGTGGACGAGCGTGATCCTGCCGCAAGCGATCCCGCGGGTGCTGCCTGCGCTGGGCAACTACACGATCTCGATGTTCAAGGAAACGCCGCTGCTGCTGGCGATCGGGGTACTCGACCTGGTGGGAGCGGCGCAGGAAGCCGGGTCGGAGGCCTACCGGTACGTCGAGCCGCTGACCTTGGCGGGCATCTGCTTCCTGCTGCTCAGCTACCCGTCATCGCTGCTGGTGCGGAGGTTGGAACGCCGTGTCGGGATCTGAAGCGGGCCACGACATGATCCGGTTCGACCGCGTGGTCAAGCGGTTCGGCGACAACGTCGTGCTCGACGAACTGGACTTCGCGGTCCGGCCGGGCGAGCGGGTCACCCTGATCGGGCCCAGCGGATCGGGCAAGACGACGATCCTGCGGCTGCTGATGACGCTGGAACGGGTCGACGGCGGCACCATCCACGTCGGCGAGGACTGCCTGACCCACGTGCGTCGTGGCGAGCGACTGGTGCCCGCCGACGAGAAGCACCTGAGAAAGGTGCGGAGGCGGATCGGCATGGTGTTCCAGCAGTTCAATCTGTTCCCGAACATGCGGGTGCTGCGCAACATCACCGAAGCGCCGGTCCACGTGCTCGGCCAGTCCGCTGAGGACGCCGAGCGGCGGGCGCGGGAACTGCTGGACGTGGTGGGCCTGGCGGACAAGATCGACGCCTATCCCACGCAGCTTTCCGGCGGCCAGCAGCAGCGGGTGGCGATCGCGCGGGCGCTGGCGATGAGCCCGGACGTGCTGCTGCTCGACGAAATCACCTCGGCCCTGGACCCGGAGCTGGCCGCCGAGGTGCTCGACGTGCTGCGAGACCTGGCGCGCACCAGCGACATCACGATGTTGTGCGTGACGCACGCGATGAAGTTCGCCCGCGACGTCTCGCATCGGGTGCTGATGTTCGACGCAGGCAAGATCGTCGAGGACAAGCCGCCCGCTGAGCTGTTCGAGAAACCGGAGCAGGAGCGCACCCGGGCGTTCCTGCGGTCGGTGCTGGAGGAGGCCTGACCGGTGGCTGTCGGCGCCGACGGCTAGGGTCCGCGGCAGATTCCGAAGCAGCCGGGAGGACGCCGATGACCACGTCGACGAAGGTCGGCCGATTGATGGCCTTCACCGCGAAGCCGGGCAAGGGCGGCGATCTCGCGGCTGCGATGCTGCAGGTCGCGGAGGGCCTCCGGCAGGTGCCCGGCTGCGAGCTCTACGTCATCAGTCAGGATTCCGGCGACCCGGACACGGTTCGGGTGGTCGAGGCGTGGGCGGACGAGGCGAGCGCGGACGCCGCACTGACGGCAGCGGCCAACATCACCGGCGCCGTCAGCATCGAAACGGTGCTGGGAATGCTGGCGAAGCCACCGGAGCGCATCGACCTGACCACGCTGGGCGGCGTGGGGCTGTGACGCCGAGGCCCGGCCGCCTGCGACGGGTCAGGCCTGATTCCGGCGTTCGTGCAGGAGAAGCAGGGTGTAGGCGGCGATCGACTGCGCATCGGTGATCTCGCCTGCGGAGATCATCTTCTCGAACTCGGTACGGGAGAACCAAGCGGCGCGCATGTCCTGCTCCTCCAGCTCGCGCTCATGCTCGCCCGCAGTGAGCCCGGTGGCCAGGAACGCCCGGCCTCGCTGGCTGGTAAGCCCGGGAGCCACGTCGAGGACGCCGAGGTCGACGAGGTTCGCGGCCCGCAGACCGGTTTCCTCGCGCAACTCCCGCGCGGCCAGCTCGGTGGGCGCGACGTCGAGCCGGTCCGGCGCGGTGCCCTGCGGAAATTCCCAACGCCGCAGGCCCAACGGGTAGCGGAACTGCTCCACGAGGTGGAGTCGATCGCCATCGAGCGGGATCACCAAGGCGTAGTTGGGTTTGTCGACCACGCCGTAGATCCCGTCGGAGCCGTCGGCCCGCTGAATGCCGTCCTCGCGAACGGTCATCCACGAGTTGGCGTACACCTCGCGGCTGCTCGTCTGCTGCATGACGCCATGATGCCGCACGCAGGATCCCAGCGGTCCGGTCAACCGAGGGCACGCTCGCATAGCCGCGCGACGACGTCAGGTGTCGGTCAACGATCGCGCGGTGTTGGGTGGTTATTGCTCTGCCGCCTGGTCTGGGTGTTCGTCTGGGGTCCATTGTGGGCGGTGGGATGAACTCGGGTCGTCCGTTGTGCATGGTGATGTCCCATCGTTGGTTGTGGAGTGTGCGGTGGTGGTGGCCGCAGAGCATGACCATGTTGTTCAGGTTGGTTGCGCCGCCGTCGACCCAGTGTTGGATGTGGTGTGCTTCGGGTGTTCCCGGCGGCCGGTCGCATCCGGGGAACGCGCACACGCCGTCTCTACGTAGTAGTGCGGCGCGGATGTGGGTGGGCGCGGTGCGTTTGGCCCGGCCGACATCCAACGGAAGGCTGTCGCCGTCGAGGACGATCGGGAGGATTTCGGCGTCGCAGGCGATCCTGCGTGCGTTCTGGGCGGTGATGGCGCGTTCGGTGTTCAACGTGCCGGGCATGCCGTGCTCGTTGACATATCCGAGCCCTCGTTTGAGGTCGTCGAAGTCGATGGCGATGGTCATCTGCGGCCGCTGCCCACCCGTGCGCGGCATGCCGTCGTGATCCAACGCCAGATCCAGCAACGCCGCGAACCCGTCGGCATTCCGCTGCCCGACGGTGCGCGGGTCTTTCTCCCCGTCAACCTCGGGGCGGGGTGCGGCGAGGGGCTCGATCAACGCGGCGAACTTCGCGCCGGTTTCCCGGTCGAGGCGGGCTTTGATGATGGTCATGCCGTCCC
>NZ_JBFAKG010000124.1:20882-23904 GCF_040655595.1 Saccharopolyspora sp. NPDC050389 | reverse complement strand
AACCCGCGACGACATGCATGACGGCTTCCTCCAACTCGCTCACTGCATGATCCTCGCCGCCAAACTCCCCACATCAGCATTCTGAAAGAACCCCTAAGCTGCACGCATGCAGAAGTGGGAGTACGCGACGGTTCCGCTGTTGATCCACGCGACCAAGCAGATCCTCGACCAGTGGGGCGAGGACGGCTGGGAGCTGGTCTCCGTCCTGCCCGGCCCGACCGGCGAGCAGATGGTGGCCTATCTGAAGCGGCCGAAGGAGGCCTGACATGGGGCGGTGGACGGATCGCCTCGCGGAACTCGGCATCCCGCTGCCGGCGGTGGTGCCGCCGGTCGCGGCGTACGTGCCCGCGGTGCGCACCGGCTCGCTGGTCTACACCGCCGGCCAGGTGCCGATGGTCGCCGGCGAGCCCGCGGGGATCGGCAAGGTCGGCGCGGAGATCAGCGCCGAGGAGGCCAAGCAGCACGCCGCGATCTGCGCGCTCAACGCGCTCGCCGCGGTGGACGCGCTGGTCGGCCTGGACTCGGTGGTGCGGATCGTCAAGGTCGTCGGGTTCGTGGCCTCGGCCGAGGGCTTCACCGGGCAGCCCGGGGTGGTCAACGGCGCGTCGGAGCTGCTCGGCGAGATCTTCGGCGAGGCCGGGCAGCACGCCCGCTCGGCGGTGGGCGTGGCCGAACTGCCGCTCGGCGTCCCGGTCGAGGTGGAGCTGATCGTCGAGGTCGAATAGGCGGAGCGCGGCCGGGCAGCGGCCCGGTTGCCGTTTGCCACGTCATTTGCGCGGCGTTGCCCGATTTCGGGTGACGCCGCGTTTCGCATGCGTCACGGCGGGTCGTCGGCGAATATCGCCGGCCCCGATTTCGGCGGCTCGGACGCGCGACGCCGCCTCCGACCAGTACGCTGCGATCATCACCTACTTGAGTTCGCCGGATCTGGCGTAACCCAAATAGGGGTAGATCGATTCCAGTGTGTCGCGAAAAGACCGTTCAAGGGCTTGATTGATCCGGTTATCGCGGCCAAAGTTCACCTGGACGGGTGTAGCTGGTCGGGGGGCGGCGAGCGACACCCGCGTCGACGGAGTACGAGCCTTGGGAGGGGCCGACGTGGCGGTGCGCGAAACCGATCTGCTGTGCCACGAACTACTTCTTCGGCTTGCCAACCGGCTGCCCGACCGACACCTGTGGCGCTTCCGCGACTGGCTGGCCGGTGACGCCGCCGACGTGGTCGCGAGGATGCTGCCGGGCACGCTCGTCCGGGAGCGCATCGCGCTCGACGACGCCGAACACCAGCTGCTGGCCAACGCGCTGGCGCCGCTGGGCGCCGACCCCGCGATGGTCAACGCCGTCCTCCCGGTCGATCCGGCCGAAGCCCCGCGGTACTCGTTCAGCAGCGAACGACCGACGGGCAACGCCGGCGACTCCGCGATGCTGGTGCTCGGCGCCACGTTGCGCGGCCGCCCCGGTGTCCGCGAGGTGCGCAGCAGCTGGCGGAGCGCCGAAAGCGGGGCGACGAAGCTGGTCGTGCTGGTGACCGCGTCCGCCGACGTCGTCGGCCTGACCGGGGAGATCCAGCGCGTCCTGCGGGCGCTCGGCGAACCCGAACCCCGCGTCGAGGTGCTCCCACCCGACCTGGAACCCGCCGCGTACCACCGCGCCGCGCTCGCCGAGTCGGCGCTGGTGTGCACGGGGGCCGAAGAACTCGCCGGCCGCCGCGGTTGAGCGGCCGACATCCGTGAAGGAGGCGTGCGTGGTGGACGTGGCTGAGGGGGCCGGGCCGGTGGACCGGCTGCACAACCTCTTGCTGGCCATGACAGGCCGGGTGGACGACGACGGGATCAACTCGGCCCGCGAACTGCTCGGCATCGGCCAGCCCGACGCCGCGGCCGAGTACCTCACCGGCTGCCTGCTGGCCGGCCGCATCCCGGTGACCTCCAGCGAGCAGTACCACCTGCGCCGGGTCCTCGACGAGACCCGCTCGACGCACACCCTTGCGGACCGGGTGCACGTGGTCGACTCGGTGCCGATCGACCAGCACCGGTTCGGCGAACCGACCGAGGGCGACGGCGATCTGGTGGCGGCGCTCGCGCCGGTCGCGGCACGCCTCCAAGGCGTGCGCGGGCTGTGGTGTGCCTCGCGGACGACGCCGGCGGGCGTCAGCTACGGCGCGGTGCCCCGGCGCATCCTGCTCGCCGAGGTCAGCCCGGAGGGCTCCACCACGGCGGTGGCCTACCAGCTGATCGAAGCCCTGCGGCGGGCCGACATCAACTGCTCCGTCGACGTCTTCGATAGCGGCGCCGAACTGCCCGAATACCACCGGGAAGCCCTCGCGGCGGCGCACCGCGTGCGCCTCGACGCGCCACCCGCCACACCTGCGGCCGCAGCCCGGGAGGACGCGCAGCGTCCGGTCGCCCACGCGGAGCGTCTGGTTGTTCAGGAGGACGTGCAGCGTCCGGTCGAGCATCCAGCGGAGCAGCAGCGCGCGGCGGAGCCGCAGCGGCGGGCGGTGGAAGAGCGACCGGCGGAGCCGGAGCGCTCGATCCCGCAGCCGGCGCAGCCGGTGAGCCAGCCGGAGCACGAGCCGGCGCTGGCGCAAGCCGCCGAGGCCGCCGAGGCGCAGGCCGAGGCGAACGCCATGCGGGTGCCGCCGGCGGTCGACGCGAAGCTGACTGACCGGGAGCGCAACCTGCTGCGCAAGCTGCACGAGGAGCTCGCGCAGCGAGAGCAGGACCGGTCGGGCGGGTCGCGGCGGCAGAACGGGTCGAACAACGGCGAGGAGGGCTGGACGTCGACCATGCCGGGCGGCACCGGTGGTTTCCCGCCGATCGGCGCGGCGCCGGCCAACAACCAGGCCTACACCCCCCAGCAGCAGCGCTCCTAGCCAATCGCCAGGAGCGCCGTTTCATCCAGGAGTGCCGTTTCACCCAGGAGCGCCGTTTCATCTGGTAACGGGGCCGTGAGTCTTTTGGGCGGCTATAGCAACCCAAAAGACAGAAGGCAGTGGAAGTCGATCAGCGCATCGGTCGCGCGG
>NZ_JBFAKG010000124.1:0-20872 GCF_040655595.1 Saccharopolyspora sp. NPDC050389 | reverse complement strand
GCCCGTTCACCCCCCCGCCCCCTTTTTCCTCTGCCCCGGGGCCCGTCCTTTTTGGGGGGGCATATCGCAACCCAAAAGACTCACGGCCCCGCACCTGCAGAACGCCGCTTCAGAAGCGGACCACCGCCATGTCGCGGGCAAAGCCGCAGACACCTGCCTCGCCGAACCTCGGCCGTATCGTGCCCCTTGACCAGCGGAAACAGTTCTCCCGAAGGCTCCGCCTGGACCGGTCTGGCGGCTACACCGCCGCCAGGACGTCGGCGAGGACCTGCTGCAGGTGCAGGCCCCGGCGGACGTCGCACGGGTGCTCCGCGCGCTCCTCGCGGATCATCGCGAGGAGGTCGTCGAGCAGCCGGGCGTAGCAGTCGCGCGCCGCCGTCCGGCGGCCGAGCAGCGGCGCGTGACCGTGTTCGCCGTACACCGCGAAGTCGACCATCGCCGGCTGTACCGGCATCCGCAGCGACAGGGTCAACGTGCTGGTCAGGCCGCTGTCGTGGCCGAACACGAGCTGCCAGAGGCCGTCGCTGCTGCGGTGCGCGAAGTGCACCTGCTCGATCTCGCCGAGCGCCGCGTCGAGCAGGTCGATCGCATGCGGTCCCGCGTCGATCAGCGCGCCGTCCTGCTGCTGGCGCCACTCCGACGCGGCGTAGTCGCCCGCCAGCAGCCCGCCCGCCAGCCACCGTCCGGTGCCGCCCTGCAAGCCGTCGAGCTCTCGCAGTCCCGCCAGCCACTCCCGCACCTCCGGCGCGAACCGGCGGGTGAGCATCAGCAGCGCGGCCACCCCGGCCTCGTCCACCGCTTCGACGATCTCGCGGGCACCGGCCGGATCTGCGGCCAGCGGCTTCTCCAGCACCAGGTGCTTGCCCGCGCGAGCCGCCCGCGGCGCGAGCTGGGCCTGCACGGCCGGCGGAACCGCGAAGGCCACCGCGTCGACCGATTCGAGCAGCTCGTCGAAGTCGTCGACGACGGCCGCGTCGTATGGCTCGGCGAAGGTCTTGGCCGCGTCCGGCCGCCGCGCCCACACAGCCGCCAACTGCGTTCCCGGGTGCGCGTACAACCCGGGTCCGTGCACCCGGTGCGCCCAGGGACCTGCTCCGACCACGCCGACCCGCAGTGCTTCGTCCATGCCGCAATGGTGCCGTTGACCCATCGCGGTTACTGCAGTTGGGGGTCCGAGCAGGGCGGGCGTGTCGGCCGGGCGCTGCGCTCTCCGTGCGAAAAATCAATTCTGGAATCACCTTCTAGAGGTTTTCCGGCATAGGGTGGCCCGCATGGTGCAACTGCCCGAAGATCGCGTCCTGCCAACGGGATTCGTGCCCGATGAGCTGCCCGAGCAGCCGGCCGCGCCCAAGGACGCGGCCACCGTGATGCTGCTCCGAGAGGGCGCGGCGGGCCCGGAGGTGTTCCTGCAGCGCAGGGTGAAGGGCATGCCGTTCGCCGGCGGCATGACGGTGTTCCCCGGCGGCGGCGTCGATCAGCGCGACGCGGACGCGTCGGTGGCGTGGAGCGGACCGGACGCGGACTGGTGGGCCGAGCGGTTCGGCTGCGCGCCCGACGTGGCCCGCGCCCTCGTGTGCGCTGCCGTGCGCGAGACGTTCGAGGAATCCGGAGTGCTGCTGGCCGGGCCGGACCCGGCGACGGTGGTCGGCGACACGAGCCACTACGCCGAGGACCGCGCCGCGCTGGTCTCCCGCGAGGTGTCGCTCGCGAAGTTCCTCGCCGACGAAGGCCTGGTGCTGCGCGCCGACCTGCTGCGCCCGTGGGCGAACTGGGTGACGCCGGAGCGCGAGCCACGGCGCTACGACACGAGGTTCTTCCTCGCCGCGATGCCCGCAGGTCAGCGGGCCGACGCGGTCACCACGGAGGCGTCCGAGGCGTACTGGTCCACCCCGCAGCAGGCGTTGGCGGACTTCGAGGCGGGCCGCTGCCACCTGCTCCCGCCGACCCGCGTCACGCTCAGCGAGCTCGCCGACTGCGGCAGCCTGCCTGCGGCGTTGGCCACGGAGCGCACCCTCGGCAAGGTCATGCCGAAACTGGTGCGCCGCAACGACCGGTGGCACGCGGTGCTGCCGGGCGAACCCGGATTCGAGGAGACGAAGTGATGCAGCACCCGGCCTACGGAACGCTGCGCCAGGTCACCCCGTACGCGTCGGTGCTGCTCGCGCACAACCCGTCGCCGATGACGCTGGAAGGCACCAACACGTGGGTGGTGCGCGACCCGGGCGCGGGCGACTGCGTGGTGATCGACCCGGGCCCGGCCGACGCCGAGCACCTGCGCGGAGTCGCCGACCAGGGCCCGGTGTCGCTGGTGCTGCTCACGCACCACCACGGCGACCACACCGACGGCGTCGCGCAGTTCGTCGAGCTCACCGGAGCACCGGTGCGCGCGCTCGACCCGGCGCTGTGCCGGGGCGCGGAGGCGTTCCGCGACGGCGAGGTCATCAAGGCCGGCGGCGTGGAGCTCCGCGTGGTCGCGACGGCGGGCCACACGGCCGACTCGGTGTGCTTCGTCGCCGACCACGACGAACCGGCGGTGTTCACCGGCGACAGCATCCTGGGCCGCGGCACGACGGTCGTGGCGCACCCCGACGGCCACCTCGGCTCCTACCTCGCGTCGCTGCGCCTGCTCGCCGAGCTGCCGCCAGGCCTGCGGGTACTGCCCGGCCACGGCCCGGAGCTGCCCGACGCCCAGGCGATCGCGACGGCCTACCTGAAGCACCGCGAACAGCGTCTCGACCAGGTCCGGGCGGCCGTCCGCGAGCACGGGCCGGAGGTCACGCCGCGCCAGGTGGTGGAGGTCGTCTACGCGGACGTCGACCGCTCGGTCTGGCCCGCCGCGGAGTGGACCGTCCAAGCCCAACTCGCCTACCTGCGGGAACAGGGCGAGCTCCGGAGTTGACAGTGAGAGGTTCAGGCCCAGGAGAGATCGGCTTCGCGGTAAACCGCCACAGCCGATCAAGACCGCAGAAGACCAGCGAGGGCGGCGGTGGTGAGGCCACCGCCGAGTAACCAGATGGACAGCGATACCTTCTGGAGCTTGCCTCGCGCGATGCGGCTGTTCGTCCACAGTTGCTCCGCGAGCAGCTCCCGCAGCTGACCTTCGCGTTCCAGCGCTGGTAGGAAGGCTGCTTTGAAGTCGTGCAGCTCCGCGTAATGGTGCGCGATATGTCCAAAGTAGACAATAGAAGGTCGCCCCCGCCTGTGGAGCCTGGGAGCGACGGCGGTCAGTGCCAGCAAGGTGCTGGCACTGACCAGCAGGAAGCTGGCCAACATCAGCACCGCGTGCCACGGCTGGTGCGCCCAAGCGTACGGCTGCGGGAAACCTCGCACGAGCAGGCCGCCCAGCACTCCGCTACCTGCTAAGGCCGCCGCAGCCTTGGCGTCAGCCAGCTTGATCCAGTCATTCACCTGAAGCAGCGCCTTCCACGCGTCGTCGGTGCCCGGCACGATCAGACTCCGGCGACCGAGTGCCCGTTGGTCCGCCCGGGTTCTTCGGGCGCCATGCGAGCGGCTACCGCCGCGATAGTCTCGTTGATCTCCTCGGTGATTCCAGCGTCGTGTCGCCGCATGTCCAGATCAGCGCGCTCTCGGCGCTTCTGCAGGTCCAGCAGCTTCTCGTGCCGCCGCAGCGCGAGCTCGCCGAGTACGGTTTCCTCGGTGTTCTGCACGACCTCGGTGTAGATCCGTTCATTGCTTGCGGTTCGGGTCTCCACCAGCCTGTCGTAGGCAGTCGTCCCGCCGAGCAACTTGACCAGGATCGGCAGGCAGTCGATCAGCACGAACATCAGCCGGATCAACCAGGTTGCGCCCCACAGGACCGGGTTCTGGCCGGTCATGTCGTCCAATGCCCGGAATCGCTCCAGCAGCCCGATTTCTCGCTGATGGTTCTCCAGCTCCGCACGTTGCCGCTGAATCTCGGCGTCGCGCGCTTGCTGGTAGTCGCGTTGCGTGGAACCGGCCCGGTCCCGAAGCTCGGCGACCCGCGAGTTCAGCGTGCTCAGCTCTGCGCTGCGAGTCTCGATCGGATGGCTGGTGCGGAACTCGTCGGCCTCCCGCCGGAGCCGTCGGCAGTCGCTGCCTTCGCCGGGAACGCCGGTCAGCCCCGGCCCGGCTGCACCGGTGCATTCCAGACGCGCCAGGTTCTCCAGGTTGGCGAGCTGCTCGCTGTCGGTTCGGATGCTGCTCGAGAGCGAGACCACCTGCTGCTCGGTGGCCGCGAGCTCACGCGCCAGGGCCGTCGGCTCGATGCCGATGCTGAAGACCTTTCCAGTGCAGTCAGACGGAACGCCTGGTGGTTGGGGGCCACCCGGGAGCGGGTTGCAGCGGACCAGTCCGTCCACCAGCTCCCGAACCTGCCGATCGCGTTCGTCGTTGATGTGCTGTTCGACCGCGGTCTGGAACAGGCGCAGCACGACAGGTTCGGCGATGATGAAGCCAAGCAGGCCCGCCACGAGCAGCCGGGGGACCAGCATCGCGGTTCGGCGCCCCCATCGGGTGTCCGTGGCGCTGGAAATGAGCCACCGGTCGAGGTTCAGCACCACGACAGTCCAGAGCAGTGCAGGGAGCAGGAGCAGCGGACTGAATCCGCCCAGCACTTGGCTCAGCGCGAACGTCATGGACAGACCCGCGATGACCGCAGTGCTGAGCACGACTCCGCCGACACCGGTGTAACGGGTCCGGTTGTGCGGGACCCAGTCGAGCGTGTTCTCGTCCGTCCCGGCCAGAACGCGCAGCTTCCTGCCGTAGTCAGCGCTCCGCATTCGGTTCCAGACCCGTCGGCTGGTGGTCTTCCAGAGTTCAGTCAACGTGTCCGTCCTCATCGAGAATCGGTGGCTTGTCGGCATCCCGCGATGCCCGGCGCAACGCGCTCTGCGGTTTCTCCTCATCCAGAACGGGATCTCCTGTCGCGCCAGGACGGAGACTTGCGCTGAGAGCGGTCACGAACTGCATGGCGTCGATCGGCAGGGAGTCCAGGTAGCCGTCCGGCAGCGTTCGGAGAAGGTCGAGCATGTGCTTTCGACGCCGGTCTTCGGATTCGTAGGCTTCTCGGGCCGCGTCGGAGGTGTGGATTTCACGCCGGCTGATCCCCAGCGCAGTGACCATGCTCGGGCCGCCCTGAAGTATTTCGTGGATGCGCTCGACGTCGCGCTGCTCGAGCGCCTGCCGCAGCTCCACCACGTCCTGGTTCCACCGCTCGTCGCGGACGACGGTGGAGTGTTCGCGCAGCGGAGTTGGTGTGGGAACGCGGACCTCGCGCAGCGACAGGTCCATGCCGTCGATCTGCGGCGGCACGACCTTGCAGTAGGCCATGATCCGCCGCCGGACCAGGCTGCGCACCTCGTTGATCTCCTCCACGCCACACTGGAGCCCGAGCGCCAGCAACTCCTGGTCCTGGCTGAGGTAGCTGCGCAACGTGGCGTCCAGGTCGGTGAGCCCGGCCGCCGCGACGGCCTCCGGCCTGGTCACTTTCGCCCTGAAAACCGCTTCGACGACGAAGTCGTCGGCAGGGCTGTTCGACGGGATCAGCAGTCTCGTCGTGGCTAGCCGCTCTCTCATGTCAACGACACTGATCGCCACGGCCAATACGACGGCGTCCTCACTTCCCGTCAGGTGGCGGCGTTCCCGGAACGCCTCGTAGTGCCCGTTCACCTCGAACACCAGCACCGTCCCCGGCTCCTGCGGGGGCAAATCAGCGAGGTCTCGCTTGCCTCCGAGGAGCAGGCGGCGCCGCGCCGGGGGAAGGCGGTGTTCGGCGACCACCGGATAGCCCGTGAAATTCATGCTCATGCTCACTGTTCCCGTCTCGTCAGGTGGTGATGGCGTGCTGGTGTCGATCCAAAGAGGACAAGAACGTCGATGCGACCGCTTGATCGGTCTTCGTCAACGCGAAGCGGAGATCGCGGTGCAACAGCTCCAGCTGCGGCGCGGGCATACGGGTTCGGATGGCGTTGCCGAGTTCCGCGATGATCGGCAGGGTTCCGTCGTGAGCAGCGAGCGCTTGCAGTGCGTGCCGGAGCGCTTCGATCGCCCGTCCTCGGTGCGAACCACTGCACAACACCCAGCCCCAGATTTCCCCGAGCGCGTGCATGCTCGCTGGCTGCCGACGCAAGACATGTGCAGTGATAGCTTCCTCGGAGCTTCCGCAGTTCCCGGAAAGCACCGAGAGCAACGCTCGCTTCGAGAGCTGGATCCGGCGGAACTCATTGCCGTTTCCGATGCTCTGGCGGGCCAGGCTGCGAAGGAGATTCAGGACCCAACTCGCGTCCGCCGCGTTCTCCACCGCCGCAGAGAACAGCAGCCCCAGTGAAACTCGTGCGATGTCACCGATCCGCTGGCTGCGCGCGGCGAGGAACCACAGCACTCGCATCGCGTCTGATGGGTAGCGGGCGCCGATCTCACCGCCCAGCGCAGTTGCAGCGGTCATCGCACGCCGAGTACCTGCGTTCGTCGCCCACGACAGCGCGATGCGCAGCGCTTGCGGAGCGAGCGAATCATCGATGCACATCCATGTCAGCACGTGCGCCGCAGTCAGCCGCGTGACCGAAGTACCGTCCGCCCACCGGAACAGGTAGTCCTGCTCCGCCTCACGCGGCGAGTTCCTGGAGAGCAAGCTGATGCCGAGCGCCATCTGGAAGTGCAGCTCCGACAGCGGCGGTTCGGAGACCAACTCGTGAAGCCAGGTCCGGATCGGGTCCCACAGCTCGAACCCATACCGCTCGACGAGTTCGGCGATGACGCGCGCCCGGTGCTCGACGGAACGGAAGACGAGCCTGCGTTCTCCGGCCAGTCCGTCCGGCCCCGGGACGTCCAGGGTCGTGCTGATGAGCGGATGGTCGCTCCGGTCCGCGCGCGACTGCCGGATTGCCGATTCGCCCGGCACGTCGATAGGAACAGGACCGGCAATCCTGAGCAACCGCTCGAAAACTGCTTCGAAGGTTCGGTCCGGAAGTCCGTGCGCGAACGCGAGCGCCGCGGCTTCCAAGGTTTTCAGTCGTTCGGGCTTGCTGTCGAACCACTCGGTCACCTGCTTCGCCGTGGAACCATCCAGCCGGACGAGCGCGGTTTCCAGCCCGTACGACAGGTTCCTCGCGAACGCCACGACTTCCGCAGGGGAATTCAGCTCGACCGCATGTGCTCGTGCCCGGGTGTCCGGCTGAGGTGGGGCGTACTCGTCGAACATTGCTTCCGGCGCCGGCGGTTCCCACTTGACCGCCGAGGTTGTGAGCCGCTGTATCCGGGCGGACTCGGTGACCAGCACGAGGTAGGCGCCGTGCTTCTGGAGCCGATTGGACAGCTGGGCCACCTCGAACTGCTGGACCGCGTCCGGCTGGGCGTCGTCCACCCAGTCCCGGACCAGGTACCCGCGATTGCGCTTGAAATGCGGGTATTCGACGAGCTGGGCCAGGCTCATGGCAGGCGAAAGGCTCACCAGCGGTGCGTGTGGATCGTCCAGCGCGAGGTGCAGCAGAACGATCGCGCTGGTCGTCCGACCGGTGTTCTCCGGCCCAGCCAGGAGAACGAGGTTCTCCTGCACCAGGATGCGCGCCGCGTCACTGTGCCGCGGAGATGCCACGAAGTGCTCGTGCGCCTGTCGTACTTGTGCCTCGTCTACCGGGCCAGTAGCGCGGCGGTGCGTGACGCCGAGGGAGACGCCGAACTGGGTGCTCCCGGCATCGACGTTCCCGTAGAACTTGTTGATGACCTGCGTGGTCCGCCTCAGTTCGGCGACGTCCGCATCGCTGAGTGCGTCCTCCTCGGCAACAGGGGAGGGCGGCGGGGCGGATTCGGCGTCGGTTGATTCTGGGCAGGCTTCATCCTTGGACATGGGGCTCCACCCGGCCTCAGTAGGACACGCCGAAGTTGGCATGCTCGGCGTGCACCTTGCTGTGGAACTCGTTGTGCGTCGTCGATTCGGGGCGCGGCCGCGCCGGTTTGTCGCTGCTGCGCCGGTCAAGCGGCTGATCCGCGGACGGGAGTTCGAGGCGGTGGACGTTGACCCCTGGAACGTGGATCCATGCTTTCTCCGCGAGCTCTTTCTCCCGGACCGAAACCTGGCGCGTGTCGTCGGGACTGAGCTCGGTGTGTCCCTGTTTGATCGTTTCCTGGTACAGCCGATCCGACAGAATGAGGCCGAGTGCGCACTCCGGCGCTGCGGCCATCGCTTCCTTGAGCGGCTTGGCGTCACGCAGCCTGCTCACCACGACGACGGCCTGTCCGGAGAAACCGTTGCTGGCGGGAATGGCGACGCCGTAGTGCATCGCGAGGCGCAGCCGTAGGCGGTTGCAGGGCAACATGCCGTGGTTGTGCTGGGCAAGCGCCCGCCGCAGTTCGCGCACGTAGTCATCGATGACCTGCGGCTCAGGCTCCGGAGCGACCTCGGGCAGGAGCGCAAGCTCCCCGTCGCCCTGCGGTTGCCTGTCCCAGCGGTCGCGGTGCAGTCCGGCGCGGTTGGCTGCCTGGTCGAGCACCACGAGCACGCCGTCCTGGATGGCCCGCTGGCGTTGGTCGTCCTGGGACCCGTAGTTCTCCGCGTCGACGGAGAGACAGAACCGGCGGCTGAATTGAGCTGACATCACCCTTATGGCCCTTCCTTGCAAGCTGACGAACACGGAACGCTGCTTGGAAGGGAACTTTGCTACGGCGAAAGGATGAACATTGCGCGCTACTGCGGGTTCTGGCTAAGTTTCTTCGCGACTTTATGTAGTCGACTGGTGTTTGTGATCAGTACTTTGCGGTAACCACGCTGGACCGCGTTCATGTCTTCCAGCTCCCGCAAGGTGTCCTGTGTGATTCGCAGGCTCGTGCTTGCCAGCGCAGCCAGGTCCTCCTGCCGCAGGGGAACTTCGCGCGGTTCGGCGCTGCGATAGTGATGGCCATAGGTTTCGGCGATCTGCGCGAGCACCCGCACCACCCGGGTTTTCGCGTTGTGCGCGGCGAAATCGAGCCGACGCTCATTCGCCCACCGGAGCCGTTCGCTGATCATCCGGGTGATCTGGATGGAGACCTTGGGGTGCAGGTTCAGGAACCGTTCGAGTTCTGCGGCCTCAATCCGCCGTGCCACCGTGTGGCAGCAGGCCGTTACCGTCGCGGAACGCTCCCGTTCCTCCAGCACGCCCATCTCCCCGACGAGATCACCGCCGAAGCGCACCGCCAGCAGGGTTTCGGTGCCGTTCTCCTGGCCGGCCGTCACCTTGGCGATGCCGCGGAGCAGCAAGACCACATGTGATGCCGGCACCCCCTGCGCCAGAAGCGTCTCCCCAGCTTCGTAGCTCTTCTTCGAACCCAATCCCAGCAGCACGGCTCGGCTCTTCGGATCCAGTTTTCCGAGCAGGGTTTCTTCAGGCCATGACGGATTCTCTGCCACAGGCGGCCGGTCGGTGTCGACCGTCCCTCCTCCCCGGAGTGGATCGGCGTAGTTCCCCAGTGCGGCGGTCGTCGCTTGTGCGGATGCCCAGCCTTCAACGCCTTTCCATCCTGATACGGCGCGGAGTTTCCCGTCACCGCTGTCCGAGTGATCAAGATGGTTACACAGCGAGATCAACAATGCCCTCCAGGAGAGCTCAGGACCGCTTGGGCATCAGCACGTAGTGCAGTTCGGCTCCGGACGGGTCCGGCTCCGCGGCGGTGATCACCGTCGAACGGCGGGTGCCCGAGCGGAGGCCGATGCGGACGGTTTGCGCGCCGAACGCCTGCAGCGCATCGGAGAGGTACCGGGGCTGGTAGGCGGTGGTGATGCGGTCGCCGCTGGTGGTGGCCTTGACTGCTTCCTCGGCGTCGCCGAACTGCTGGTCGGCTGCGCGCACGCGCACCTCGGCGTCGCCGACTTCCAGCAGCAGCGTGCCCTGCGCCCCGGCGAACGGCGTCACCCGGCGCACGGCCCCGGCGAGCTCGGCGGCCGCGACGTCGACGGTGCCGTCGAAGGCGTCGGCCAGGTGGCGCGCCTCGCTCGGGAACGGCGCGTCCAGCACGGTGCTGCTGACCTCGGTCGTCGGCCAGCTCATGCCGACCCGGTCCGCGTCGGCGTGCAGCACGACCTTGGCGTCGTCGGCCTGCTTGGCGATCTCGGCGAGCAGCCTCGCCGGGATCAGCACGTCGAGCTCGGCCACCTCGGACTCCCACGGCACGCTCGCCACCGCCATCCGGAACCGGTCGGTCCCGACGAACACCAACCGCTCGCCGAGCTGCCTGACGTGCACGCCGGTGAACACCGGCAGCGCATCGTCGCGCGAAGCGGTGGACGCCGCGACAGCGGCCAGCGGCAGGACGTCGATGTCGAGCACGCCGACGCGCGGCGGAGCCTCGCGGATGCCGGGATGGGACGTCAGATCGAGCAGGGGGAGCGCGAAGCGCGCATTCGGCGTGCGCAGCGCGAGCTTGCGGCCCTCGACGACGAGCCGCACCTCCGGGCTGTCGATGTTGCGCAGCGTCTCGGCGAAGGGACGGGCGGGCACGAGCACACGGCCTTCGACGTGCGTCCGAGCTCCGCGGCTCAGCCGCATGCTGCGTTCCCGGTCGGTGCCGGCGAGCACGACGCCGTGCGCGTTGGCTTCGAGCACGATGCCGCTGAGCACCGGGTCGAGCACCCGCCCGGGCAGCAGGCGAACGAGATCGGTGGCGGCATGCGCAAGCGTCCGGGTCGCCATGGTGACGTCGAGGTCCATGCGCGAAAGCTAGCCACCCGCACCGACAGCCCGATCAGGAGAATGTTTCCGCAGTCAAACGGGCCGTTCTTGGTTCTTGATCGTTTTCTTTGAAGCGGCGAAGCCGCTTAGCCCACCCTCGCAACTCGCACCGCCGCGGGTTCTCAGACGTCGTCTGGCGAGGTGGTCATACGTAAGTCGGGGATCCCACAGCCAGGTGGCGACCGCAAATCCCGCAGGGGGCCGCCACCCGCACCGCCACGCAAAACGAGCCTGGAAACAGCCTCTGTCAGTTGCTGGCGAGGGAGAGGTCGGCGCGGGAGGTGGTGGGAACCAGGGTGCCGCGGCGCAGCCAGAGGACCGCCGCGAGGACGACGCCGACCGCGCTCGCGGTCAGGAACGACGCCGCCGGGCCGCTGATCTCGACCAGCTGCCCGCTGATCGACTGGCCGATGGCCGCGCCCAACGTCACCGAGGTGACCACCCAGCCGAACGCCTCGGTGGCGGTGCCTGCCGGCGCCGCGATCTCGATCGCCACGGAATGCGCGGTGGACTGCGGCGTGATCAGGCTGCCCGCCACCAGCAGCGCCAGGCACAGGCCCCACAGCGTCGACGGCACGGCCAGCAGCGTGAGCAGCGCGGCGAAGCCGAACAGCAGCGCGGGCAGCCGCAGGTGCATCGGTCGCGGCCAGGGCCGCAGCCCG
Source organism: Saccharopolyspora sp. NPDC050389 (assembly GCF_040655595.1). Taxonomy (NCBI): domain Bacteria; kingdom Bacillati; phylum Actinomycetota; class Actinomycetes; order Pseudonocardiales; family Pseudonocardiaceae; genus Saccharopolyspora; species Saccharopolyspora sp. NPDC050389. The sequence continues at coordinate 9,528 of NZ_JBFAKG010000124.1, read as the reverse complement.
TAGGCGACGCCGACGATCACCGAGCTGACCGACAGTAGGCTCAGCAGCAGGCCGCCGGCCGTCGGGTGGCCCGCTGCCACGGCCGCCGCGGGCACGCCGACCTCGACGAAGCCGATCAGGATGCCGAAGCCCAGCGCGGCCAGCGCCACGGTCCGCATCCCCGGGCTGGCGATCGCTCCGAGCAGGCTGCCGCTGCCTCGGGGCGCGGGCTCCGGGCGGTGGCTGCGCGCGGCGCGGGTGGAGGCGAAACCGACGCTGCCGACGACCATGCAGGCGGCGCCGACGACGACCCCGGTCCCCGGCCACGGCATCGCGACCATGAGCCCGGCCAGGCCCGGGCCGAGGATGAAGAAGACCTCCATGCTGATGGCCTCGTACGAGTAGGCCGCGTCCCGCGCCGGGCCGGACGGCAGCAGCCGCCCCCACAGCGCCCGCGACGCCGGGCCCACCATCGGCTCGCTGATGCCGACCAGGAACGCCAGCGCCGTCATCAGCGCCACCGGGGCGTGCAGCTCGATGACCACCACCTCGACGGCCACCAGCGCCGCGAACACGCCGGACATCACGTACAGCGGCACGGTCGGTCCCACCCGGTCCATCACCCGGCCCTGCGCGACCGAGCCGCAGGCGACGCCGATCAGCGCGCCCGCCGACACCAGTCCGGCCGCCGCGAACGACCCGGTCTGGCGCTGCACGTACAGCATCAGGGCGAGGCCGACCATCGCGATCGGCAGGCGGCCGAGCAGCGAGGTGATGACGGGCCAGCGGGCGCCGGGGGCGGTCAGGGCGGTGCGGTAGTCGGTGAGGGACATGGATTGGGACACGCGAACCAGTATTCCAATTTTGGTACGACAGTACCAACTCGGATTCGGGTAATCCGCCTCACGCGTGCCAGAAAAGGACCTTCTACCCGGTTCGCCCGACGACGAAACAGGGCACACTCCTAAAAGAGCGGCTACGCAATCCGGGTGAACTCTGCAACCGGGCTGTGGGTGGCTGCGTCCTGGAAGGTGAGAGGGGTTGCTGGTGGCACCGGCCGTCCAGCATCTTCGACAAGAGAACTTTCCTCTGGTGCCAAGGATTCGGGGCCGACGCATCGGAGGATCGGGGGAGCGTGGTTAGTCGTCGGGGGACGAACCACGCACATGTGAAGGGGCTGGAGCGCCGCGTCGGGGGCGGCGTCCAGCCCCTTCACATGAATCTGGAGCAGGCACGGACGTCAGAAGCCACCGCCACCACCACCGCCCCCGCCGGCGTCGCCACCACCGCTGAAGCCGCCGCCGCCGCTGTCGCCGCCGCTGAATCCGCCGCCGCTGTCGCCGCCGAACCCGCTGCCGTAATCGCTGCTCGCGTCGACGTAGCTCGCGGAGGACGCGGTCGCGCCGGAAGAACGACGAGGCCCGTCGTCCTTGCCGGACGTGGAGGCGATGATCGCTGCCATGACCAGTCCGGCGCCCGCGATCACGGCAAGCAGGACCAATGCTTGGATTAAGGCCGGTTCCATCTGGTCGATCCCCTCAGTTCGGTCCGGTCCTCGGTCCAAGGTTGGACGCGCGTCGCCAGCTCAGGGTTGCGACCCGGACACGAAAAGTGAAGGAATCTCAGTCGCCCCCGCCCCCGCCGCCGCCGGAGTCGCCACCCCCGCCGGAGTCGCTGCCGCCACCGGAGTCCCAGCCGCCGCCCGAGTCGTGCCCCCAACCCGAGTCGCCGTGATGGTGGTGGTGCCAGGTGGTGCCGGAATCGACGAAGCCGCTGCTGCTCGTCGAGCTGAGTCGCCGCCGCGCGGCGTAGTTGCGGTTGCGCTGCATGCGCGCGCGGCGCCGCGAAGGCTGGCGTTTGATCCGGTCCCAGATGATCGCGATCCCGAGGAGCAGCAGCATCGCCGCCCCGACGTAGCCGATCCAGTGCATGCCGCCCCCAGCCTGTCGTTCAACCGATCAAGGTTTACACGAGGCAGGTGACATGCGGGTTGTCTTTCGGACACGAAAAAACGCGCGTCGACTGAGGAGCCCGGGAATGAACCCCGGACCCGTCGGCCGACGCGCGTCAGTTCGCGACGTCGCTTGTGTCAGCGGGCGCGGCGGGCCAACCGCTCCGGGTCGAGGATGAGCACGCTCTTGCCCTCGAGCCGCAGCCAACCGCGGTGCGCGAAGTCCGCCAGCGCCTTGTTCACGGTCTCCCGCGATGCGCCGACGTACTGCGCGATCTCTTCCTGCGTCAGGTCGTGGGTGACCCGCAGCAGGCCCGCCTCCTGGCTGCCGAAGCGCTGTGCGAGCTGCAGCAGCGCCTTGGCGACCCGGCCGGGCACGTCGGTGAAGATCAGGTCGGCCAGCATGCCGTTGGTCCGGCGCAGCCTACGAGCGACCACGCGCAGCAGCTGCTCGGCGATCTCCGGGCGAGTGGCGATCCACTGCCGCAGCGCCGTCCGGTCCATGCTCAGCGCGCGGACCTCGGTGACCGTGGTCGCCGTCGAAGTGCGCGGCCCCGGGTCGAAAATGGACAGCTCGCCGAACATGTCCGACGGGCCCATGATCGCCAGCAGGTTCTCCCTGCCGTCCGGCGACTTGCGTCCGAGCTTCACCTTGCCGGACTGAATGATGTAGAGCCGGTCGCCCGGCTCGCCCTCGGCGAAGATCACGTGTCCTCGCGGGAACTCGACCGGTTCCAGCGACTGGGCCAGTGCTTCTGCCGCAGCCGGCTCAACGCCCTGGAAGATGCCGGCCCGGGCCAGTGTCTCGTCCACCTCGTCCCTCCATGTTGAGACGCGGCGGCTGTCTGTGGTGCCGGACCCGCGAGTGCGAATCTAGCGGTGTGCCGCCGATCACTACCAGTAATTCTAAGACTGGTCGCGGGAACGGCGAGTACGCAGTCTACCGGCCCGTCCCACCCTGCGAAGCTGGAACAACTCCAGCGCGCGTCCAATACCTTGCCGGAACAGCGCCCGCACCTCGTCGGGGCGAGCGTTCTCCAGCAGCTCCTCCACCTCGTTCTCCTGCACCGCAACGTGCCGCAGGCGGGCCTCCACGCGCTCCATGAAGAGGGTGAAGAACATGATCACGAGCGGCACGACGATGACGAACCAGGCAGCCATCATGATTTGAATCCTCGCTCATACCTTCGGGGCGGGTGCAACCGGGGGTCGGGTTCCCGGCGAGCGTGACGATCCGACCACGTGTCGTGACGGTCGGCGCCCATGATCCGGTGGGGTGCCCGGACCGTGTCGCAGCGCAGCCTATCCGGGTGCGCAAGCCCCCGGCGCCCGACACGCCCCGGCGGCCGGGAGCCGCGCCGGTGCGGCCGGTTGGCGGAGCGATCGGATCCGTAGTCTGGTGGGGTGTCAGACCTGGCTCGGAAGAAGCGCAAGAGTGCCAGCGCCGGCTCGGGCGGTGAAACCCGGCTGGGGCTGGTCCGGCGGGCCCGCCGGATGCTGCGGGCGCTGGCCGAAGCGTACCCGGACGCGCACTGCGAGCTGGACTTCGAGACGCCCCTGGAACTCGCGGTCGCCACGATCCTGTCCGCCCAGTGCACCGACAAGCGGGTCAACGAGGTCACCCCGGCCCTGTTCAGGCGGTACCCGACGGCCGCCGCCTACGCCGCGGCGGACCGCACCGAGCTGGAGGAGATGATCCGCTCCACCGGCTTCTACCGGAACAAGGCCGCGTCGCTGATGGGCCTGGGTGCGGCGCTGGTGGAGAAGTACGACGGCGAGGTGCCGGGGAAGCTGGACCAGCTGGTCAAGCTGCCGGGCATCGGCCGCAAGACGGCCAACGTCATCCTCGGCAACGCCTTCGACGTCCCGGGCATCACGGTGGACACCCACTTCGGGCGGCTGGTCCGGCGCTGGGGCTGGACGGCGGAGGAGGACCCGGTCAAGGTCGAACACATCATCGGCGAGCTCATCCCGCGCAAGGAGTGGACGATGCTCTCGCACCGGGTGATCTTCCACGGCCGGCGCGTCTGCCACGCCCGCAAGCCCGCCTGCGGCGCCTGCCTGCTGGCCAAGGACTGCCCGTCGTACGGGCTGGGCCCGACCGAGCCCGCCCCGGCGGCGAAGCTGGTCCGCGGCCCGGAGACGCCGCGGCTGCTGGCGCTGGCCGGGGTCGCCGACGAGGTCCCGGAGAGCACCGTCGAGCAGGCCGCGGCGAAGGAGCCGGTGGCGTGAACCTGCGCGCCTATGGCAACGAGATCCGCTGGACGATCGTGGTGGTCGTGCTCGCCGTCGTGGGTGTGATCGCGCTCTGGCCGCGCGACGCCGACCAGCAGCAAGAGCAGACAGCCGCGCCCGCGCCACCGCCGGCGGCCCGCGCCGTCGACCCCGCGCAGCGAGCGGCGGCGGCGCTGCAGCCCTGCCCGGCGGCCGATGGCGGCCCGGCGGAACTGGCCGGGATCACCGGCAGCTGCCTGGCCGACGGGCGGCCCGCCGACGCGGGCGCCGCCGTCGCCGGTGGCCCGACGCTGATCAACCTCTGGGCGACCTGGTGCGCGCCGTGCCGCACCGAGCTGCCCGCTCTGCAGGCCTACGCCGCGCAGCCGGGCGCGATCCGGGTGCTCGGCGTCCAGGTGCAGAGCGATCCGGCGGACGGTCTTGACCTTCTGACCCAGCTGGGCGTTCACTTCCCCAACGTGCATGACGGGGATAACCGAATCAGGGCCGCGCTGAAGGCACCGAACGTGCTGCCGATCAGCTACGTGGTGACCGCCTCCGGCGAGGTGCGCCGCATCGATCCACCGGTCGCGTTCAAGACTCCGGAGGAGATCCGGGCCGCCGTCGACCGGACCTTGGGGAGCGCCCGGTGAACCCTCGGCGAACGGGCCCGCTGGTCGACCCGGCGGAGCTGCCCGACTGGTTGCGCGGCCTGGCCGAGCGGTCCGCCGACCTCGATCCGGGGCACTTCGGCTGGCCGCGGGAGAACCCGCCGGCGGATGCCCGCCCGGCCGCGGTGCTGGTGCTCTTCGGCGAGGGCCCGGACGGTCCGGACGTGCTGCTGCTGCGCCGCGCCGACGGGCTGAGCTCGCATCCCGGCCAGGTTGCTTTCCCGGGTGGCTCGCTCGACGATGTTGATCGCGGGCCGGTCGACGCCGCGCTGCGGGAAGCCGTCGAGGAGGTGGGGTTGCGGCCAGAAGGCGTCCGCCCGGTGGCGACGCTGCCGGAACTGCACGTGGCGCACAGCGGCTTCCGGGTGACCCCGGTGCTGGCGTACTGGGCCGAGCCGTCCCCGGTCGCGCCGGTGGATCTCGGCGAGACGGCGTCGGTGGCCCGGGTGCCGATCTCCTGGCTCACCGATCCGGCGAACCGGCTGCGGGTGGAGCTGACCGGCCGGCACGCGAGCCCGGCGTTCCTGGTGCCCGGGATGCTGGTGTGGGGTTTCACCGGCGGGCTGCTGTCCGGGTTGCTGGACCTGGCCGGCTGGTCGCGTCGCTGGAACCGCGCCGATGTGCGAGAACTCGACGAGGCGTGGCGGGCCGCCGAGGAGGCCGAGGACATCGGCTTCGGACGTTCGTGAACGGTTTGAGAACCTGTTCATGGACTTCGTCTCCCAGCACGCGCGGGATCGCCTCAAGGCCGGGTTCTGGGACCGTGGTGCGGGCCGATCGTCGGCGAGAATGAGGTGAGCGGGTGAACTGGGTCGACCTGCTGGTGGTGCTGCTGGCACTGCTCGCCGCGGTGTCGGGGGCTCGCAGCGGCCTGGTCACCGCCCTGTTTTCGTTCCTGGGCGTGTTCATCGGCGCGGTGGTGGGCCTCAAGTTGGCGCCGCTGATCCTGGACCGCCTGGACAGCCCGGTCGCCCGCCTCGCCTTCGGCGTCGGGATCGTGGTGCTGCTGGTGGCCTTCGGCGAGACCTTCGGCATGTGGGCCGGGCGGGAGCTGCGCGACCGGATCACCTCCCCGAAGCTGACCGGCGTGGACAACGCGCTGGGCGCGGTCCTGCAGTTCGTCGCGGTGCTCGTGGTGGCGTGGCTGATCGCGTTGCCGTTCACGTCGGCGTCCGCGTTGCCCGGTCTCGCGGCCGCGATAAGCCGGTCGAAGGTGCTGACCGCGGTGAACTCGGTGATGCCCGCCTCGGCCAAGGCGCTCCCGGATGATCTGCGCGAAATGCTCGGGGTGTCCGGTTTTCCGCAGGCGCTGGAGCCCTTCTCGGAGACCCCGGTCGCGGAGATCGCGCCGCCGGACCAGGCGCTGGCCAACAGCCAGGCGGTGCGCAACGCGCGGGCCAGCGTGGTGAAGGTTCGGGGCCGGGCCACGTCCTGCGCGCGGGCGCTGGAGGGCACCGGCTTCGTGATCTCGCCGCATCGGGTGATGACGAACGCGCACGTGGTCGCGGGCACGGACCGGGTGGCGATCGAGATCGGCCGCGGCGAGTTCGACGCGAAGGTCGTGCTCTACAAGCCGGACGTGGACGTCGCGATCCTGTCGGTGCCGGATCTGGACGCGGACGCGATGACCTTCGCGCCGGGCCCGGCGAGCCCGGGCAACGACGTGATCGCGCTGGGCTACCCGCTGGACGGGCCCTACACGGCGTCGGCGGGCCGCATCCGGGAGCGGATCAGGCTGCGCGGTCCGGACATCTACGACGCGAACACCGTGGTCCGGGACGTCTACACGGTGCGCGGCAGGGTGCAGAGCGGGAACTCCGGCGGGCCGCTGATCGACCCGTCAGGCAAGGTCGTGGGCGTGGTCTTCGGAGCGGCGGTCGACGACCCGGAAACGGGCTTCGCGCTCACGGCGGAGGAAGTGGCGGACGAGGTGACGGCGGCACCGAAGTTGACCACCGAGGTCGACACCGGCCCCTGCACCAGCTGATCCACACGAGCACCACAGGAACGGGGCCGTGAGTCCTTTGGGCTGCTATAGAGGCTGTTTCCAAACTCGCCCTGCGTGGCGGTGCGGGTGGCGGCCCCCCTTGCGGGAGTCACCGCGGTCTTCTCGCTGTGGGATCCCCGACATCATGAATGGCCAATTCACCACGTCGGGGCTGTCCTCGCTGGGAGAACCCCGGAGGGGCGGGCACCGTGAACCCGCGGCGGTGCCGGTTGCGTAGGTGGGCTAAGCGGCTGCGCCGCTTCAAAGACAACGACCCGCATTACCACATCCGCACGTCACCACATCCAAAACAGGCTGCTATAGCGACCCAAAAGACTCACGGCCCCGTGACCAGCGGAAGTGGAGCGCCGGGTTGCGTCAGGACGCGGCCGGGGTGTCCTCGGCGTGGTGGCGCTTGGCGATCTGCTTGGTGTCCTTGAGCGTTTCGATGGTGCGCTTCGGCGCCCGGATCTTGCGCACCCGCATGTAGCCGAGCAGCGCCAGCAGGCCCGCGACCAGCAGCATCGCCAGGAACACGATGCCGAAGGCCGCCCAGCGCCACAGGCCGAGCTGGGCCAGCCCCTCGGCCAGCGTGAAGAACAGGAAGAACAAGCTGAAGCCGAGCACGGTCAGCGCGAGGACGAAGTAGACGCTGCCCTTGACGGCCTTCTTCATCTCGCCGGCGAGCTCGGTCTTGGCCAGCTCGACCTCGGACCTGACCAATGTGGACAGGTGCGTCGTGGCATCGCGTACCAACGCGCCGATGGACTGCCCGTCGGGAGCAGTGCCCTCTTCGGACAGCGGGATGGACGTGACCGCGGTCCACCCCGCACCGTCACGGCTGCCGTTGGTGCTCTTCTGGGCGCTGTTCACGTGACCCATCGTGCCACGCGCGATCAGCACGCGACCGGGCGACTCGCGGTGCGTTACCCGCGAGTGACATGTGTGAGCTGGTGATCCGGACGGGTGTGCTGCTCAGGAGTCGCCGTTGCCGTTCTTGATCTTGCGGCCGCGCCGCAGCAGCACCGCCGCGGCGAGCAGCGACGCGATGGTGGACGCGATCAGCACCGCGGCCTTGGCGCGTTCCGCCGCGGCGCCGGCCAGCGACAGGTCGGCGATCAGCAGGCTGACCGTGAAACCGACGCCGCCGAGCATCGCCAGCGCCGCCATGTCGCGCCACTGCACCGAGTCCGGCTTCGCGCCGATGCCCAGCTTCACCGCGAGGAAGGAGCTGCCGAAGATGCCGATCAGCTTGCCGACCACCAGGCCGATGATGATCGCGATCGCGACCCGGTCCTCGCCGATCGCGGCCAGCGCCTCGCCGTTCACCGGCACGCCGGCGGCGAAGAACGCGAACACCGGCACGATGAGCCCGGCCGACCAGGGCTGCAGCCGGTGCTCCAGGCGCATCGCAGGCGAAGCCGGCTCGTGCGGGTCGCGCCGGACGCGGGTGAGCAGCCCGAGCGCCACGCCGGCGATCGTCGCGTGGATGCCGCTGGTGTGCACCGCGATCCAGGTGGCCACGGCCAGCGGCACGTAGAGCCACGGCGTGGTGACCCGCTTGCGCTGCAGGTACCAGTAGACGACGCAGAGCACGACCGCCGCGATCAGCGCGAGCACGCTGAGCCCGTCGGTGAACAGCACGGCGATCACGATGATCGCGCCCAGGTCGTCGACCACGGCGAGGCTGAGCAGGAACACCCGCGCCGCGGTGGGCATCCAGGAGCCGGTCAGCGACAGCACGCCCAGGGCGAAGGCGATGTCGGTCGCGACCGGGATCGCCCACGCGGCGTGCGCGCCGGGCGCGCCGTGGCCGATCGCGAAGGCGAGCGCGGCGGGCACGATCATGCCGCCGATCGCGGCGATCACGGGCAGCAGCGCACTCTTGAGGTTGGAGAGCTCGCCGACCACGAGTTCGCGCTTGAGCTCCAGCCCGGCGACGAAGAAGAAGATCGCGAGCAGGCCGTCCTTGGCCCAGTCGCCGACGGACAGGCTCAGGTGCAGGAAGTGCGGCCCGATCTCGAAGTCGCGGACCAAGTGGTAGAGCCCGGCGGCGGGGGAGTTCGCCAGCAGCAGCGCGAGGGCGGTCGCGGCCAACAGGACCATGCCGCCGACGGTTTCGGTCCGCAGGTAGGAGCCGAAGTCGAAGGTTCGAGCCGACTTGGCGGGCCGGGACTGGTTGCGGGCGGCTTTCGACACTGGCGGCTCCGATCGCGGATAGCACGAACTACGACGCCGACCAGTCTTCCCGGCACACCTTTACCGGAATCCTAACATCCACGGCCCGCATGATTGCCGGCGCAAACAAGATCGGAACCGTATTTTCCCAGGTCATGACGTTGCTTGCGAATCGGCGAGGTCGTCGGATTCACGTTTGGGTTGACAGCCACGAACGCGCCAGGGGCGCCCCCAGTGAGAGGGCGCCCCTGGCGCGTCGGGCGTCGTGATCAGTCGTCGCTGGACTTGTTCAGGCCCTTGGAGATCAGCGTCATGACGGACGAGTCGGCGAGGGTGGTGACGTCGCCGACTTCGCGGTTTTCCGCGACGTCGCGCAGCAGCCGTCGCATGATCTTGCCGGAGCGGGTTTTGGGCAGCTCGGGCACGACCATGATCTGGCGGGGTTTGGCGATGGGGCCGATCTCGTGGGAGACGTGCTCGCGCAGTTCCTTGAGGGCGGATTCGCCGCTGGCGGTGTCGTCGGTGCCGCCGCGCAGGATGACGAACGC
>NZ_JBFAKG010000123.1:0-24345 GCF_040655595.1 Saccharopolyspora sp. NPDC050389 | reverse complement strand
CGCCGCAACCGAGCCGCATGCGACCGCCACACCACCGCCAACTCCCGCACCTTATCCTCATTAACAGGCGGCGGCTCATCCCCCGTAAGCCAATAAGACAGCTGGCGCTCAAACTCACTGAACATGATCGCCATAACCGCCCCTTTAGCTCACCTAACCACTAACCCAGTACTCGCGCCAACAACTACGACGCGGCCGAACCGGCATCACCATCCTGGCCTGCCACCCGGCACCGGCACCACTTCACGCCTCGCACAACGAAAACACGACCCCTTCAAGCAGCAAAGTTCACCGCACTACTCGAATTCAGGAAGATGTCACTTTCGAGCATGCGGTGGTCGTGAGTGCGTAACCGACCCCCAGGTCGGTATAAGACTGACGGAGATGGTTGACACCCGGGCCTGGTGATCATGGGGAGATCCGGGTGAGTGAACCCCAGTTGGACCGCGAGGTGCGTCGGCGCCTCGCGATCCTGCGCCACGTCGAGGAAGTCAGCGGGAACGTCGCGATGACGTGCCGGTACTACGGGATCAGCCGACCGGGCTACTACAAGTGGCTGCACCGCTACGAAACCGAAGGCGTCGACGGGCTACGCGACCGGTCGAAGCGACCGCGGACCAGCCCGAATACCACCCGTGCGGAAGTGGTGGACAAGATCATCCACCTGCGGCAGCACTACCACTTCGGGCCCAGCAAGATCGCCGTGTACCTGCAGCGGGTGCCCAGCTCTTCCCTGCAGCATCGCCGTGGCTACGCCGCAGACCTTCACCACGGCCTCCGAGCCGACCGACGCATCCGGCTTCGGAGACGACCCCTCGACCGCCGGGGAGTGCGAGCGCTGCAGACCGGTCCATATCCGCCAGATTTGACCGCCCTGGTCGAACGGCTATGTGGTGAACGTAGGAACCGCAGATACTCCAGGACGCGGTCCGTGGTTACCGCGTCCAGCGGTTCAGCACTTCCTGGCCTGCCAGTTCCCGCTCGGCGGTCAGACCGCTCACGATCTCGTCGACCACGGCGGTGAGCTCGTCGCCGTGATCGGTCCGATGCCCCACAATCCGCGACACAGCCTCGGACTCGGCTTTGGTGAGTTTCTCCGGCAACATCCCGCTCACCAACACCGAAAGCAACGGATCATCCACCGGCGGCAACCCGGACCCAGGCGCCTCGTTCAGCGCCGACAACACCCGCTCCCTGGTCCACGCACCCCCCACCCACAAATTTCTCGCCTCGGCCGATACCCGCACCGGCACCTGTTCCTGCGTCTGTGCCGGTGCCCCCGCAACCGCCTGCTCAGCCACCAGACCATCCAGGATCTCTTCGACCACCACCTCAGCAGCCTCCCCCCGGTTAGCCCGCAGCCACACCACCCGCGCCACCCCGTCAAAGACCTCCCCCGACTCGCCCGCCAAAGCCCGAGCGGCGTCGCGGCTCACCGAACTCAACTCGGCCCAGATCCGATCCGACACCTCACCAAGACCCGGCCGCTCCAGCTCCGACACACCCTGCACCGCCGACAACACCCGCTCCCTGGTCCACACACCCCCCACCCACGGCTCTCCCGCCACCTCCAGCTTCAGGTCCACCGCACCCGGACCCGGAACGAACATCATCCCCCGCTCGCGGTCAACCTCAACTTGCCCCGAACCCACCGATTCCCCACCACCCGACTCGGGCCGGGGTATCAAGACCGCGTTCAACGACTTCTGGATCCGATCCAGTCGGCGTGGCGAAATCTTGTCCCAAGGCTCCTCGAAAACGTCAGGCTTCAACCACTCACCCGGCTGGGCTTCAAGCGCACGCATCACCTCGAACTCATCCCGCTTCAACCACCCCCACCACCCAGGCGTGGTCATCAACAACCCCTCACCCCGCGGCGAATTCCCCCGCGGCCGCACCCTGGTCACCAGATCGCCGATCATGGACGGATCAACCAGCCGATCCCCTGGCGCACCGGTCGTCGTATACCACCACGAAACCTCACCACCACCACGCTTTTTTACGGAAGTGTGCGAAATGATGATCCCGGCACCATGCCGCCTCAACACGACGTTGACGTCCGAGACTGCTGTATCAATAACAAAATCTTTGACGTCGGAGTTCGGACCCCAGATACCGTTCCGAAGCTCAGCACGAGAGAACTCCCGCATCGGATTCGACGCGAAGAAATGCAGCATCTTCAAATCGCCTGCGTCTAATAATTTCCCCCAATCGACCGCGGTGAACCGGTGCCCCGTCCGCCCAGCGATATCGGCCACCGGCATAGCGGGCACATACCGATAAGCCATCTCGTCACCACGCTTTTCGGTGACAATCCAGGCGCTCGCATTGATCCCCCCGCCACCCAAACTCTTTTGGGCCACAGCATGCTGCACCAAGAATGTGGTTTGAGGAACGGGATTGCCCAGCTTTTCCGGCCACCCCACCTGGTGCAGAATGCGCATAGGTATGGGGCGACTCGGATTCGCCCGATAGAACGCCAGCAACCTCTCCGCCGGGGTCGCGAAAGACGCCGGGTCAATCTGCTTGAACGACGCCAACTGCACCGCGCTCCGCTCGGCACGCCGTTTACGCTTGACACCGCGCGCCTCCGCCGGCTCCGACAGCCCCCACTTCCTCCGCGCCACCTGCTGCGCGCGGTAGTTCTTTTCACCGAGTTCCGGACGACTCAACTCGGTCAGCGTCGCCGCACGCCCGGCCGGCCCCAGCCACAGGTTCCCGCCATCGCGCGCGACCAGCTCCCCCACCCCTGTCTCGGCGCCGACCGAGTTCAGCTCGTCCACTGCCCACTCCGACGACTCATCCACCAGCCGCGGGCGGTGCGCTTGCAGGTCCCTCAACAACTGCCCCGCACCGTCACTAAGCCGCACCCGCCACTTGTCACCCACCAGCAGCTCCCACCCATCCCACCGTTGATCGGTCCGCAACTGTGTGCGAGTGGCGTCCGGGATCTCGTCCATCGACAACAACCGATCCCCCGCGCCAGTCGACGCATATATCAACCCCTTACCCCACACCTTGTCCTTGACATCAAAGAGGTGGCCCGCATTATTCGCCAGCAACAACCCATTGATCTCGGCGACAGAGTTAGCGAAAGCTCCGGCTCCTGACTTTCGACCGTGCAGCTCATCGACCCTCGCCCCCGGAATGAAACTCCGAGGATTCTTGACGAACTCCGCCAACAACTTGACCTCAGCCAGGTTCAGCACAGCATCCCAGTTCAACCGGCCCTGTCGACCCCCCGCCAACTCCTCACTATCACCATCCGATACCACCGCATCCGATACCGCAGCATTCGGTTTCGCAGGAACGAACACGTACTTCCCAGACCTGGCCACGACCCAACCCGCCGCGTCAGGACCCGAACCAAGACTCTTCCGCACATAAGGGAGAAACACCTCAAACGATCTCTGGCTCGACGCCTTCGACTCAACACCAGCCGCCTCGACAGCTGGACGAGCCCGGTCCAACCACGTTTTCGACTCCAGCAGCACTCCCGGCGCAGCCCGGAACGCGGCTGTTAACGCATCCCCCCAAACCTCCGCGGGCCCCGTACGCTTCTGGCCCGCGTTACCGCCAGAGCCACCGGAATCCGCCGCACCCTCGAACTGCTGCGCAAGACTGTCGACCAGCTCGGCAGCGGAGACCTTGATCCCCTTTTCGACCGTGCCGTCTTCGAACATCGTTTCGACTACCAACGATGCCAGCTGCGACCCCTTGATCAGCTCCAGCGCCTCCGGCGTGCCCGCCAACGCATGACGGGCGAGCACCGAAATACCCGCCCACGTACTCTCCGCCATCCGCCGCGCCCGTTCGCTGCCGTCATAGGCATGCTTGACCGCCGTCGACGCCGCCGCCAGATCGTCGAGGATCTGCTGCTCCTCCTCCGACCGCGCCGGCCTCGGCTCGGCCGCCAACAGCACGATCTTCGCCCTGCGCAACGACTCCGCCGTGAACTCCAGCCCCCAGACACCCCCCGACGATCTCTGGTCGAAGGCCCACTTGACCACCTGGTCATGATTCCTGAGACCCAGAACCTCCGGCATGCCCGCGACCGCTGTGTCAACGCGACTCTGCGCCCACCCCAGCTCGCGTCTGATCTCGTCGTTCATGCCTTCGGCGAGGTACGGAACGATCTTCCACTGATCATTCGTGAGCTTTTCTTCGGGACCCGCGGGGCCGAGCTCGCGCACCCGCCGCATCAAGTCAGCCAGCAACGTCGCGACATCGTCCCGACTCAGTCGCTGGCCCTGGAACAAACCCCAATTCCTGAGCAGGTCAAGCGCCGCGGCCGTGCCAGCCGCCGCATGCACGGCGACCAACCTGACACTGTCCCACGTCGTCTTGTACTCGGCCCGGAATTTCTGCACCAATTGCCTCAGCCCCACCCGCTCCCTGATTTTCGTGACGTCCTTTGCCGCCTTGTCCAGGTCCTTGAGAAGCTGCTTGTCGGCGTCCGTCCGCGCCGGCCGCCGTGGTTCGGCCGCCCGCAGCCTCTCCGCCGCCTTACGCAGCACCGCAGGCGTGACAGCCTCGATCGACGAAGGTCCTTGGTCGGCAAGCCCAGCCGTCAACTCCTCGGCCAGCGGATCGGCAAGCCCGGCCGTCAACTCCTCGGCCAGCGGAACCGAACCGAAACCCCACGCTCCCACTGGCACCGACTCTTCACCCGAACCACTAACCTGCGCGCCAGAGTCGCCACCGTCGTTATCGTCGGCGAGGAAATCCACATCGGACAGCCGTGCCGAACCGGCCCCGGCGCGGAGACCAGACTGGATACTCCATCCCTCCCGCAAGGTGCCGGTGATGATGCTGAGATCGCGGGCGTATTGCACGAGCTCCCAGTTAAGGCGCTCCCTCCTAGCTCCCCCGGCCTGCTCGACCCATACCGCTTCATAGGTCACCAAACGGCTCAACGCCACAAAAACCCGATCATCGTGATTGTTTCCCTCATCACTCAGCCTGTTGACTTGGATGAGCAGATCTCGCGCACGCCGCGCTCCCACCACGGTCACCGGCGGCATCCCCGACGGATACGGAACACTGCCCGCCGCCTCCACGATGGCCTCCAGCGACGCCAACTCCCCCATCCGCCGACCCCGCGCCACCCGCACTTCCGCTAGCGACCTCAGACCATCCCGCACTACCGGCGAAGACAGATCGCCTTCAGAAACCGCTCCCAGCCCTGACACCGGCAACCGGGACACCGGTTCGATCGCGTCGACATCCACCAGCCGCCCCGTGCCCCTAGAGGGAATGGAGCCGGGTGTGGGATCGCCGACGCCGCGAGGGTTCGCCCGCTCCGGGCCTGCACCACCGTCAGAGAGGGCCGAGACGATCGAAGCCGCATCCGACTCCGGCCCGGTGTCGGCGAGCAGGGCCCGCCCGCCAAAATCACGCAGACCCTCCCGGCCGTCCCGGTTACTGGAATCGACCGAGCGGGTCTTCTCGTGCAGGTTCTCCGCCGCGGTTTTCTCCTCGAGGTTGTCCGGGGGCGAGCTCCCGATCGACCGGGCACCACCGTCCTGGCTCGTCCTCACACCAGGCCAAGCCTGACGACGACGCGCACCGTTCTCATCAGTCGAGACGGCACCACCGTCCACGACGGACTCCGCGGCAGGCATCGTGCCCTCGGACGGCTCCCCGTCTCCACGCAAAGCCTCGAGCCGCTTCTCTAACGCCGGCAGTTCCGTCTTTTCGAACTTCTCCTCATCGAAGTCGCTCTCGGTGTCATCGCTCTCCGCATCACCCGACACATGCGCATTGTCAGTGGATGTGCCAGGGCTCGGCTCGGCGTCCCGCGCAGAAGTCCTCGGGCCGTCGACCTGACCAGCCGGTACCTCGCCACCGCCGCCGTCCGAGGACTGGACACCATCACTGCTGACAGAGCCGCTACTGCTCAGCCGAGAGTCGACCTCATCATCCGACTCAACCCGACTGCGGTTCCCGAACGTCGCCGCATCCCAACCATCATCCGACGACTGGGCACCATCGTCGGTGACAGAGCCGCTACTGCTCAGCCACGAACCGACCTCGTCCTCGGGCTCCGGACTCCGGTTCCCGAACGTCCCCGCATCCGAACCACTACCGTCCGACAACCGGTCACCATCACGACTGACAGAGCCGATACCGGTCAGCCACGACTCGACCCGATCATCGGATTCAACCCGACTGCTGCTCCCGAGCCTCTCCACATCCCAAACATCATCAGCCGACGACTGGGCCCCATCACCGCTAACAGCGTCGAACTGATCATCGGAATCAACCCGACTGCTGCTCCCAAACGTCCCCGCACCCCAACCGTCATCACCCGACGACTGGGCACTATCACCGCTGACAGAGTCGATACTGGTCAGCGGCGAGTCGAACCCGTCATCGGGCCCAACCCGACTGCTGCTCCCGAGCAAAGAGTCGCTATCGCCCAGCGACGAGTCGAACCCGTCATCGGACCCGACCCGACTGCTGCTCCCCGTGGCGCGCATTGAGCTCTCGGATGGCTCCCCGTTTTCGCGCAAGCGTTCAAGCCGCTCCAGCGACTCATCCCGCATCTTCTCGAGCTCGGCCTCATCGAAGTCGCTCTCCGCGTCATCGATCGCCGCATCACCCACACGCGCATCGTCAGTGGGTGTGCCAGGGCCCGGCTCGGCGTCCAACGACCGGGCACCATCACCACTGCCAAAGGTGATATCGGCAAACCAGGCGGGGTCGACCCTCTGGTCGAACCCCTCCACGGACCCCTGACTCCGCAGCCCGAACGTCCCCGCAGCCGAACCACCACCGCTCTCGATGGCACCCACCACATCCCCGGTGGACTCCGACCGCGGAGCCTCCACGGTCTCCGACCCCGCACCGCCAGCGGACTGCGGCAGCATGTCCCCATCCGGGGCTGGCCCCGCACCCGCCCGCACGGCCATCACCATGACCGTCAAACGACGCAGTCGCTCCAAAAACGCCTGAGCATTCGCTATCTTCTCATCCGCTCCGACTCCATCCGTCAACAGCCGATGCGCGAGCGCATCTCGCCATGGCTCCTCCACTGGCTTGAGCTCGAGGTACCGGTCTACGTCGCCCTGCGCGCGGACCACAAGTTGTTCACCGAGTTGAACCTTCAACTGTACTAACCCGTTGTTCTCCGCCGCGAGAAGCTCTCGCAATTTCCCTATCGCATCATTTCGGACCTCCTCCCGCAACCCCTGAACAGCAGCGGCAACTTCCCCTATCCGATCACGGATTACTGCGACAGACTTCCCATCAATATTCAACCACTGTTCGATCTGGGCTTCATACTGGTTCCGCAGGTCAGCATTTGCTTCCACATCCGCCAAAATCTGCCGCAGAGATTCCACCTTAGCGCGCAAATCGGGTGTCAGCTGCTTCCTGACATTTTCAAGAATTTCCTTAGCCCAGCTCTGGTGTCTCTTGAACAGATCTGCAAAACCGCGGGTGCTGTAACTCTTGCGGCGCGCTTCCTCAAGTGCCTCAACTCGCAGCACCTCTATGACGGTATCCTCGTCCCGTTTGACGGTATCCTTGTCCCGTTTGACGGTATCCTTGTCCCGCAGGCCACTCAGCGCCTTGCCAATCGCCACGCGCCGATGAGAAATATGCTTGTTTTCAGTCGCGGTCAGCGTGGCGGAAATCCAGCCGTCGGCAGCACTCGGCTTCGCACCACCATCCGGGTCACCAGCCAGGTAACGGACCAGTTTCCACCGCAAATCCAGGACCTGCTGACTATCCCGCGAGTTCGTTTTCAACTCGTACGCCATCACATCCCAGAACGGCCGCGACGCCTTAAGGGGCCCCAAGACGTCGGCCGCGGTAGCGTACAAACGATCCACCACGTCTTGACCATTTTCCTGGGTAGCCAACTGCCGCAACGCCCTGCCAGCATCCGCGAACGTCCGCTTTGCCGAACTGACCCGATAAATAAGGCTCAGTCCAGGATCAACAACGTCCCCACGCATGGCGACGGTGACGCCCTCACTCATGGCGACGGTAACGGCCCCAGCCTCCGCCTGGTTCCCAGCACGAGCCTCCTGCCAACTCGCCTCTTCCGCCCTCATCTTCTCGAACGCGTCGCGATCCAAACCACTCGCCGCCATGCCAATGCCAGGGTCCCCGGCCAGATAAGCGGCCATTTCCACGCGCACCGCCTGGGCACCGTGCCAGTCATCCAGATGCTCGCTCAACCAGTGCGCCAGCATCGTCCGGAACCGCTCCGACACCTTCAACGGCCCCAAAATCCCGTCCGCATCAGCCAACAACCGGCCCACAGCCTCACGACCAGCGATCCCTGCCCACTCATCCAACTGCGCCACTGCCGTCAACCCACGAAGCCGTTCCCGCAACTCCCGAGCACCCTGGACATCTTCCGGATTATTCAACTTGTAATGAGCCACCACATTCAGGAGACGGTCATCGCCCCCAAAAACTACTCCCACCTCACCCGCCCGCATATCAGCAATAAAACCATCTACGCCTACCACCACCCCGCCTACAGAAACAGACCGCTTCTCATCCCGCATCCTCTGCAACCCATCCTCCGCCTTAGTGATCAACGCACTCAGCTCAGCCGCCGCATCAGCGGACTCACCAGCAAACGAAGCCCCACCCCCAGCAGAAAATTCCGCAGCCCGCCGCCCCGCGGCCCGCCTCTCCCTATACCTACGCATTTCCGCCGCTTTCTGTGCGCGCAACCGGTTACCCTCCTCCGCAGAAAATTCCGCAGCCCGCCGCCTGCTCTCCCTATACCTACGGTTGTCCGCCGCGTTCTGTGCGCGCAACTGGTTATCCTCCTCCGCAAGCCCGTCGAACTCGTCCTGCGCCGACTCGATACGCCTCTGCAGCGCTTCCCACTCCGTCCGCTTAGCCGCAGCCGAGGCCGGCAACTCATCCGGATTCGCCTGCAACACCGACGCCGGCACCCCCGCCAACTCAGCCTGGCTAGCCTTCAGCTCCTCCAGCAACGTCCGCAACTGATCCATCCGCCCACGCCGCACCGCCCTGTTCTCGGTCCGGCTTGGTCCTGGCCTGGCCGTCCGCCCGATCCTCCGGGCCTGCTGTGCTCCCCCCGCAGAGCGCGGCACAGCATCCGACGAAGATCCCGACACGCCACCGCCCGACGCACCACCGCCCGCTGTAGGCTCCTCCGGTCGCGGACCCGCGCCAGGCTCCGGACCTGCGCCCGCACTAATGTGCGCCAGCCGGCTCATTTGGCGCTGCAGCTGTACACGCAGTTGCACCCAAGCTGCTCGATCATTCGGGGAATTCAGGATCTTATGCGCCATCAGCTCCCGAGCCGGCTGGTACTCCCGAAGCGTCGGGCCCAAAATGCTGTCCGCGCGATCAAACGCCTCGGCCCGCGTGTCCGAGTCAGCCTCCGCCAACGAGGTGGTGTTCGCTTCCTCGTCCCCATGAGCATTGCGGATGGCGTTGCCGAACAACGTGTCCAGTGCTCGCTGCGCGGAATCCCTTGTGGCACCGTAGTCCTCCGGCGGTGCCTGCCGCATGAGCTCGTCGGGGTCGACGATCGACCTGGCAGCGAACCGCTCCATCACGGGCGTCATCACGTTGCGGTTCTCGCGGGCGATGTTCGCCAACCCGTCCAGCATCACGTTGTGGGCCGGCTGCGACTGCCGCAGTTCCCCGCGGCTCGCGTCGAGCGGCGGGAGCACGCGGCCCAACGCCCGGTGCCGCCAGTGCTGCGCCTCTTGCGCCGGCAACGTGCGCAATTCCCGCGCATGCCAGGCGACGGTCCGAGCTGTCGGCCCGCCTTCCATGAACCGATCGGCGCCGTGCGCGACGACGTCGGTCCACATCATGGCCGTCACCGCATCGGCCGCCTCCGGACCGCTCCGCAGGCCTGCGTCGGCAACCGCGTCGACCATCCCGTCGTGCAATGCCGACCACTGCTGGGCTGTGTCCGGGTACAGCACGCCCCGCTGCTCGACTCCCAGCATCTCCCGGGCCTGCTGCCGCCAACGCCGTGCGGCGTCGCCGTGCTCGTCCAGGGACTGCCGGGCCTGGTCGAACGTTGCCTTCCACCGGTCGGACAGCTGCTGCAACGCCGCCGCGTCCGGGGAATCGGTTTCGTAGTGCGGCGCTCCCGATTCGGTGTACTGGGGCGGTTCCGCGGCCTGCTCGTAGTCCGGGAGGCCACCGTGCCCCGGTTCCTGCCACTGCTGGAACCGCTGATCCAGCCAGTCTCCCCGCTGGTGCTGCAGGAGACCTTCGAAGCCGAGTTCCGCGGCGTTGCGGCCCTGCAACAGGGCCGTCCGCATCCCGCCCAGTCCCGATTCAATGCGTTCCCGTTCTGCGGGCTCGGCCGTCTCTGGCAGGTCGTGCAGCTCGGCGGCCAACGGTGCGAGGGCGAACGCCATCTCGTCGCGAAGTTCGTTTAACTGTTTCCCGGTGATGCCCACCGGCCACGTCTTGGCGCCGTCGACCCGACCTTTCGTGAGTCGCACATTCTGCGGCGCGAGCGGCCCGAGGCGCCGTTTGGCCTCGGCCAGGATGCTCGCGCGGTCTTCGTCGCTGCGGTTGTCCAGGGCGCGCTGCCCGGCTTCGACGTCGGTCGCCCAGGAACGCCGGAACTGCTCCACCCGCTCCTGGAGGTGCTCCGAAGCGGCGTTGTACCCGATGCTGTCCCAACGCCGGCTCGGTCCGTCTTGCCAGTCCGCGCCCCAGCCCTCGCCGTGGGCCGCGGGGACCGGGCCGTTGCGCGTCCAGGTTCGAATTGCCTCGGCCGCTTGCCGGAAACCGGTGGTGGCGCGCCACGCATGCTCTTCGACGCTGTAGCGCGACCTCCGCAGCAGGTCGTTTCGCACCCTGTGCAGCTGCTCGGTCACGTGTTGCTCCACCTGGGCCCGTTCCGCACTGCGGGGGCGCTGCCGCAAACTCGCCAGTTCCCGGTTCAGCATCGTTTCCCGCTCTCGCAGGTCGAGAAAGCCGAAGTCTTTCTCGATGTCGATGCGTGAGTGGTCTAGTTGCGCGGCCAGCACCGTGACCAGGTCCCGATGCAGCGCTTGCTGCGTCGCAGCGTCCGGTCCGACTCCTGGCACCACCTCCGGCGGCTCGCCCGCCAGGATGGTCGCCCTCTGCCGCAACGCCGTCAGCGCGGCGGCGCCGCCGGCCCGGGCGATCTGCACCAGCTTCTTCTTGGCCCCCGTGATCACATTGCCGCGACGCTCCTGGAAACGCCGCTGGAGTCCGGCGAGTTCGCCGTCCGCCCGGTTCAGCGCACCGAACTCCTGCGACATCCGCTCGGCCGTGGATTCGACGTCCTGCGGGAGCAGCGTCGAGGCCACCTCGTCCACCAGCGCCCGCAACGCGGGCCCAGGAATGTCCGCCGTCGACCACCCATCCGCCGAATCGGTCAGCAACCCCTCGGCACGCACACGCAAATCCTCGACCACACCCGAGCCGAACCGGTCCCCGATCCCCGCGAGCCGCGCCGCGGCCACGCCCGGCTCGATTCCGGTGGACTCCAGCAACTCCCCGGCCAGCGCATCGGCCAGCTCGGGATTCTCGGCCACCTGCGCAGGAACGTCCAGCTCGGTCGACAATGCCACCACAGAGCCGCCCAGCACCTCGGCCTGCTCCCGCGCCTGCGCCTCGACGCCGTCGAACTGCGACGCGACCGCCGCTTCCATCCGCTGCCACAGCTGGTGCTGTTCCCGCGGGGTGGGGCCCCGATCCGGCAGCGGGTCGGGCCGCTCGCCGAGCAGCGACCTCGCGTGCTCCGTGTTCCGGGCGATTTCGGCCGCCCGCCACTCCCGCACTGCCGACGATTCGACGTCCTGCGGGAGCAGCGTCGAGGCCACCTCGTCCACCAGCGCCCGCAACGCGGGCCCAGGAATGTCCGCCGTCGACCACCCATCCGCCGAATCGGTCAGCAACCCCTCGGCACGCACACGCAAATCCTCGACCACACCCGAGCCGAACCGGTCCCCGATCCCCGCGAGCCGCGCCGCGGCCACGCCCGGCTCGATTCCGGTGGACTCCAGCAACTCCCCGGCCAGCGGTCCAGCGAGTTCGGGTTCCTCGGCCACCTGCCGGGCCGCGTCCATCTCGGATGCCAGCGCGGACACCAGGCTGCCCAGCATCTCGGCGTGTTCCCGTGCCTGCGTCTCGACTTCGTCGGACCGCGATGCCAGTGCCGCTTCCACCTGCTGTCGGAGCTGCTGCTGATCGCGCGGCGAAAGATCCCGGCCGGCCAGCGGGTCGCGCTGCTCGCCAGGGTCGGTGAGTTCCTGCAGATGCCGGTCGCCCTGGCCGAGTTCCGCGCTCCACCGGTTCTCGAATTCGGTGCGCGCGCGGTCAAGTCCATCGCCCGCCTGAGCTGCCTCCCGACGCTCGTTGGCCTCCGCGAATGAGAGGTCAATGGAGACCCGCTCCACCCCGTCGTGGTTGAACCACGCCTGAAGGTTCTTGCGCAGCGAGGCGGTCTGGTTCCAAAAGACCCCGCTGGCCCGCTCGCGCGCGATCACGTCGCGCAACTGGGCGTACGCCTCGGCCCGCTCACGCGCCGCGGGCTGCCCCTGGTCGGTCTCCACCAGCGGCCCCAGGAGCAATTCGGCCTGTGTGCGGAACCGCTGCTGCAGGGACGGGGGCGTGCGGTGCCAGTTCGGTGGCTCGTTGCCAGCCAGCTGCTGCAGGCTCGCGCGCGCCTTCGCCGGCGTCATATCCGACCGGAAGCCATCGTCGGGGACCGAGTCGCTGTCGGAATCGTAGTGGGGGTCTTCGGCGTTGGTCTCCGCGCTTTCGGAGTCAGGCCGGCCTTCGCGCGACTCTTCCGCCGGGGCGTCCTGCTGGTGTTCGCCCGGCTCCGAAACGGTTTCCACGGCTTGCTCCGGCGGCGAGCCGAACCGGTCGCGGATCGAGCCGAAGTCGTCCCTCGCTCGGGCAGCGAGATCATCGGCGAAGTTCTGCAATGCGGCGCCGTCGGATTCCGGACGCCCGTCGGCCCGGGCCGCGGTGGTCAGCGCGTCCAGCTGGTGATAGGGACGCCCGACCGCGAGCGCCAGGTCGTCCAGCACCGCTCGCTCCGCCGGGGAGTGCTCGGGCTCCGGCGAGATGCCGAGTTGGTCGCGGCCCCGGTCGCGCCAGCGCTGCTCCAGGTCGGCGGCGACGCGGTCCAGGCCGTCGCGCGCCTCGGCGAGCGCCGCCGCGGAATCTTCCCGGAACCGGCCGAGTTTTCCGTCCCCTTCGGTGTCGAACGCGTTCTGGGCGAGCAGTTCCTGATAGGAGTTGCGAAGGTCGTTGGCCAGATTCGTGGCGTCGTCGTGGACCGGCCAGCCCAGCCGCGCACCGGGGTCGGACTGGGAAATCCGGTGTCCCACCCGGTCCACCAGTTCGGCGCGCAACTCCTCGGCACGCTGCCGCGCCGGCCCGGTGAGCGCCGATTCCCGCTCGGTGATGTCCGGGTCTCCGAGCCGCAGCGTCTGCGCCGCGGAGCGCCGCAAGCCCCGAATCGTCATCTGCAACGCGGCCGTGGCCCGGTCCACCTCGGCGCGCCACGGAGTCTCCGACCAGAACCGGTCGATCGGGTCGTCCGTGTGCTCGGATGCCCAGTAGTTCCCGGTGTCCGCGTGGGCGGCTGAGGTCGCGACGGGCCCTCTCGACGAACTCGATTCGCGATGCGCCACCTCCGGCGGATACTCGACCTTGCTCGCCGCGTCCAAGATGGCCTCGTGCGAGGCCAATTTCCCCATTCGCCCCTGCGCCTCACGCGGCGTTGTGGTTTCCGCCGAGACAGCATCACCGTCCACAGCAGACTCCGCAGCGGGGATCGTGCCCCCGGACGGCTCCCCGTCTCCACGCAAAGCCTCAAGCCGCTTCAGCAACGCCGGCCGTTCCGTTTCGAACTCCTCCTCATCGAAGTCGCTCTCGGCGTCATCGATCTCCGCATCACCGAACACATCCTCAGCGGACTCCGAGCGTATGTCCTCGACGGTCTCCGGCCCCGGATCGCCAGCGGACCGCATGTCCCCACCCGGCTCCGGCCCCGCGCCCGCACTCACAGCCATCGCCAGGCGACTCAGACGACGCAGTCGCCCCAGAAACGCCTGAGCATCCTCTACATCATTCCCATTCGTCAGCAGCCGATGCGCGACCGCTTTCCGTAATTGGTCATCTTGCGTTCCCCCGACGTACCGGCCTGCTTCAACCAACGCGCGGACCACAGGAACTCGACCGTGCAGAACTTCCAAGCGCTGTCTGTCTGCCGCCTCGAAAATCTCCTTCTTTTTCCGTATCGCGTCATTTCGGAGCCGCCCCCGCAACCCCTGAAGAGCATTGTCAGCTTCGGCTACCCGTCCGCGGATCGTTGTGAGATACGTCCCATCGTCGATTTTCAGCCACCCGGCGATATGGTCGTCATATTCTTTTCGCAGTTCAGCGCTTGCCTCCACGTCCGCCAAAATCTGCCGCAGGGAATCCCCCGCAGCTTTCAAATCGGAGATCATCTTATTCTTGACAAAAAGACGAATTTTCGCGTCCCATGTCGCCCCTCTTCTGAACTCATCCCCCAATTTCCCCGAGGCGTAATCCCCACGAAGCAATTCCTCGATCGCCTCGTTTCGCAGCATGTTTTCGACAGCAATTTTGCCCGGCAAACCACTAAGCGCCTCGCCAACCGCCACGCGCCGCAAATAAATCTGATTCCCAGTAGAAACATTGTCTCCAGGCTCCGAGGCCACCGTGGCGAAAAGTAACTCGTCGGCAGCCGTCGAGTCCGCACCGCCGCTCAGGTCACCAGCCAGGTAACGGACCAGTTTCCACCGCAACTCCTGCACCTGCTGATCAGCCCGCGGATTCTCCATCAACTGTTGCAGCTGCTGATCATCCCGCGTCATCAACGCGTGTGCCATCACATCCCGGAAGGGCTTCGACTCGTAAAGGGGCCCCAAGACCTTCTTCGCCGAAGCATACAAACGGTCCACGCGGTCGACGGCCAACTGCCGCAGCGCCTCACCGGCAACCGCGACCTCCTGTTTTAGCGAGCTCTGAGAATAAAACTCCTCGTGCGCTTTCGCCCTCTCGAATACGCCGGGAGCCAAACCACTCACCGCCACGCCGATGGCGATGTCAGCGTCGCGGCCCAGGTAATCGGCCAGTTCCACTCGCACCGCCTGAGCACCGCGCCAGTCACCCGGATGCTCACCCAACCAGTGCGCCAGCACATCCCGGAACCGCTCCGACACCTTCAGCGGCCCCAAAATCCCGTCCGCATCAGCCAACAACCGCGCCACATCAGGACCAGCGGTCTCACGCCACCCACGCAGCCGCGCCGCGGCCCGCTCGTGTCGCTCGTCCCAGTCCCGCAAAAACGTCAACTCATCTAGCTTCTGAAGCAACTCCGTGACGCTCTCTCCGTTCGGATCCACCAGTTGACTCAGAATGTGGTGTGCCACCACATTCCGAAGACCGTCATAGATTCCAAAATCGCCGATACGCGCCTGCACATCAGCGATCGCATCGTCTACACGCAGCCCCTGCTGGCGCATCCTCTCCAGCCCAGCGTTCGCGTTACTGACCCGCACACTCAGCTCGGCTGCCGCCGCAGACTCCCCTGACCGCCTAACTGTGTGATCGTCCAAAACGGACGACGCCATCATCCCCGCCGGAATCTCCTCTGACGACCGAACATTCCGCAAATACTCCTCGGCCTGCCGCACCTGCTCCAGCTTCGAGTCGAGGCTATGCAGCTCCTCCGGGGTCCAGCGTTCCCACTCTGCCACCTCCCGCAGAGCAGCGACCTGGGCACGCACATCCGGACGGAAATCCTCCGGCAACGCGGCCAAATGCTCCTCCGCACGCCCAACCAACCGCGCAAACTCAACAACCACATCCGGCCTAACAACCTCGGTACTTCCGCCTTCCCTGGCCTGTTCGCGCCCAATCTCGGCCAACTCCGCCTGCACCTTCTCGATACGCGTCGGCAGCCCCTCCCACTCATTCCGCAAACCGCCAAGATCCTCCGGCAACGCATCCCGATCCACCTGCAGAACCCATTTCCACGCCGTCAACGCCTTCAACTCCGCCTGCCGAGCCTGAAGCTGCTCCAGCGCCCCCCGCAACCGCACAACCCGCAAATCCCGCTCCTCCCGCAACTTCTGCACCCTCCGAGCAGCAAGCCGCGCCACCGACGCCTCCAACGCCTCAAGGCGCGCCTCGATCGGGCCTAGTCCTGGCCCGCCTGACTCCTCCGGTCCCGCTCCGGCCCGGATGCCCAGCCCACTGCCCCGCGTACCCAGCCTGTCCGCCAGCGCCCGGGAAAACTCCACAACCTTGTTCCATTGATCCCGGCCAAGCTCGTGGTACCTAGCCGCCACCAGCGCCACCACATCGTCCAACGACAAGGCAGCATCCCCACGAGCCAACGCGATGTCATGCGTACCGTGCACAATCCCCCGCGCCGCGTCGTCCTCCTCGCGGGACCAGCCCACCTGCCTCGCCCGGTCGATCTCCCCCTGCAAATCCAGTGCCAACGACTGCTCTCGCACCGGCGGTCTTCCCGACGCTGCCGAGCCCGCCGGAACAGCACGCGGATCCT
Organism: Saccharopolyspora sp. NPDC050389; assembly: GCF_040655595.1. Lineage (NCBI taxonomy): Bacteria > Bacillati > Actinomycetota > Actinomycetes > Pseudonocardiales > Pseudonocardiaceae > Saccharopolyspora > Saccharopolyspora sp. NPDC050389. The sequence goes on along the minus strand of NZ_JBFAKG010000123.1, from coordinate 7,790 downwards.
GTTGCAGCACGCTCTGGAAAGCACCGGCAAGAGCATGTAGATCGAATGCCGCAGCCTGCGCAGAGCTCCCGGAGCCGCTGTCATCGGTGCGGTCCGCCGAAACCCTGGGCGCCTCGCTGAGCAACTCCGTCGACTCGACGGCCCGACTCACCGTCGTCAGTGGACTGTTTGCGTCCGGATCCCCCAGTGACACATCGCGCGCGAGGGATTCCAGGCCCGACCGCAGCGCTTCCAGCTGGTGCACATGGCGCCCGTCCTCCGGGGCCCAGCGCACGTTCGACGGTCCTCGATAGGGCGCGGCCTCCGCCACCGCCGCCCGCAATTCCGGATGGTAATCGCCCGGCAACTCCGCCAAGTGCGCGGCAATCCGGTCATACGCACTCCACAGCCCGGACAGCACCGAATTGAGCCGCTCCGACACCCAGCGCGATCCAACTTCCCGCAACATCTCGGGTCCCGACGGAACGGCAACGAGAACGTCCGCGAGGCTTTGAATGTCCTCATTGGACACCCATGCGCCAGCGGGCAGGCCAAGGAAATCACGAACAATACCGCGCAAGCTGCCCGGCATCACCCCCGTCTCTGCCAGGCCCGGAATGACTTCCGTCAACGCACGGGCCACCTGCCGGGCGTGCCGCACATGCGCCACGTCCAGATCCTCGGCAATGCGGACATCGGCAAGCACCGCCGCCAACGCGCCAAAACGAACGATCCGACGCCGATCAGCGGCGCTCAGCTCACCGTGCCCATCCACGCCGAGCGCGTCGCGGCCGAACCGTAGGACCAGCCGGTCGGCCAGCATCAACGCCTCACGCGCCTCCATAACCTCCTCGGCCAGCGCCGAAGCACGGGTGTGGAGTTGCTCCAGCCGATCCACCACCAGCGCATCCGCCGGCCGCCATGCGACCTGCGCACCGGCAAACCACGCCATCTGATCGGCCAGTTCCCGGAGATCCTGCCGGTACCAGCTCGGAAACGGCGCGAAATCCTCCATCATTCGCGCCACAACAGCCCGCAGCGCCGCCAACTCGCTCTCGCCACGATCCGCCACAGCGTCGAGCTCAGAATTCCAGGCCCGCTCCAGGCTCTCCCACGTCACCGCTCCCTCACGTGCCTGCGACACCATCAGGTCGGCCAGATGACGCACATCGTCATCAGTCACCGCACGCGGAGCGGCCCCCCCGAAGCGATCCGCCGGACGGAGACGCTCCGCCCACAACCGAACCACCGAACGCAGATACTCGGCCAGCCCCGCTTCGTCCAGATCGACGGGCATCGGACCGAGCCGGTCGTCCGCCCCCTGCATACGCAACATCTGGAAGTACGGCCAGAGCTGATCAAAGTCGTCCGCGGCCTGCCGCAGCTGATCCAGAGTCGGCAGGTCACCATGTCTGGCCACCGCCGACCGCGCAATGTCGGTCAACCGCTCCCAGTCCCGTTGCACAACGTCGCTCACGTGCAGCCGATTCCCTGGCTCATCCCGTGAAGCCACGCCAACGGCTTCGGCCACAGCGCGTCCGCCACCGTGCTCCTGCGCCAACGCCACCAGCGCGGCTTCGGCAGGATCGCTCGTATCGGCGCGCACCTCATGGATCATCCATTCGCCGGTGACCCGGAGATCACCTAACGCTTCCGCTCGAGAACGGTCGGTTGGCCGCCAAGGCGTTTCTCTCTGCTCCAGGACGTTATCCCACAAAGCATCGACGCGAGCCCGCAAGCCCTCCCGGTTCGCCATCAACCTGCGATTGGCCCTCAATCGGCTGACAATGGACTCCAGAGCACGCTCCGCCACAAGGCCGGGGATTTCCACCGGGGCCGTCTCGTCGCCCCAGACACGCCGCAAAGTTTCGAAGGTGACCGCACCCCAACGATCCTTCGCGGTTTGAACCAGCATCACCAGCTTCTGCACATCCGCATCGGTCACCGGACGTTCGTCGGCCGGGTTGAAATCCCGCACGATCTGCCGCAGATGGTCGACCGTCACGCGCTCGCCAACACCCGGATAGTGGCGTCGAACCGCGTCGAACGACCGACGAACGTTACGCAAGTACCAGGTGGCGGGCATATTTCCAGGCGTGACACTGCCAAACACGTCCAACGTCAGCTTGGCAATATCGACCAAACGCTGCTCATAATTGCGCACCCACCACGAACCAAGCCGCCCGAAACCGCGCTCCTGATGATGCACTCCGATCGCGTCGGCCAACTCAGCCCGACCGCCCGCGATACCCGCGTAATACTCCACCACGCCCCGCGCCTGTTCCGCACGGTCCACATCCGTCGAACTCGACGCGTCATCCACGCGACTTTCCTCGACATCCTCCGGACGATCGCTGCGCTCAGCCACCGCGTCAAAGCCCGCCGAGCCCATTCCGTCCGAATCGGACTCCCGCTCCTGCGAGATCTCCGCCGCGCCATCAGCCGGGGCCTGCGGCTGCTGCACCTCCGCGGTGGGCATTGGACCCCCGGGCGGCTCCTCGTCTTCGCGCAAGCGTTCAAGCCGCGCCCGCAGATCTCGCAGTTCCGCCTGACCGAAGAACTCTTCCATTACCGTCTCATCGACGACGCTCTCGGTGTCATCGATCGCCGGATCATCCGCCGCAGCCTCAGTGGTCTCCGACCCCGGAACGTCATTCCGCTCCGGGGAATCTGGGTTGTCGGACCGGCCGGTCGTTGTATCCACATCAGCCGACCGTGGCAGCCCGCCAGCCGGCTCCGGCCCAGCCCCGGCGTGGATCCTCAGCCCGGTACCCCGCGTACCCAGCCTGTCCGCCAGCGCCCGGGAATACGCCTCGACCTTGTCCCGCTGCCCCCGGCCGAGTTCGTGGTACTTGGCCGCGACCAGCGCCACCACTTCGTCCAACGACAAGTCGGCATCGCCAAGCAACTTCCGGTGGTCATGCGTACGCTGCACAATCCCCCGCGCCGCCAGCTCATCATCACCAGACCACTCCACCTGCCACGCCCGGTCGACCTCGAGGCGCGTTGTTTCCGCGGGATTGTTGTGTCCGGCCTCCCTCGGCTGCTGCAGCAGGTCTCGCGCGAGAGCCCGCAACAACACCTCAGCGGAATCCCGGGCGACTGTCCGCAGGTCCGGCATCACCGACAACACTTCCGGACTACCGTTCATAAGATGAGCGGCAATCGTCACAAGGGCGACGTGCCGCCCGCCCCTGCGCAACGCCGCAAGGAAAACCCTTTCCCGGTCGCGACCAGGAGCATCGATGAGGCCCTCATAAGTAGCGCGCACCCGCGCCCTCACGTCATCGAAGTTCCATGCCTCCTGCGATTGCACGCCCCGAGGTTGGCCCTCCCAGCGCCGTTGTTCGGCCTCCTCAAACCGACTCGCAGCAACCGACAACCCCTCAAGCGACCACACCACCGCCGACCGGCCCCCGGGCGCCGGAACCGCAAGTCGACCGGAAACCCCAGTCCCCGCCCCAGAACCACCACGCTCGGATCCGGAATAGGCATCGTCAGACGACCTGTCCCGCGCGCCGACGAAGAAGTCGCCTCTCGGCCCGGCATCCTGCGACTGCACCCGCGCCGCAGACCCACTCTTCAGCGCCCCCCACGCATCGTGCTCCGCCGCAGCCGCCCCCAGCGACGTCCAATGCATACCCCCCGAAACAGCCCCCAACAACGCCTTGGCGTCACCGGCGAAGGCACTAAGCTCTTCCGTTTGCAGCACCAGCTTCTGTGCCAACGAGCCAGGCACCAATGCCTCGGCGACGAACCTGTTGATCGCGCCCTGAACCACCGGGTCCCAGCCGAGCAAGACCTGACGGTCATTATCGATCAGCGCGTTATATGCGCTGGCCACCTTCTGCTTCACCTTGGCCAAATCCGACCGCCTCTGATCGGCCAAATCCGACCGCCGCGCGGCGAAAGCCGAACTCAAGGAGCGCGGCTCGTCCCGGTCCATAACTCTGACCACCGCCCGCAATCCCGCAGGCAGGAGATCCGGCTCCTGTTCATCCTCCTGCCCTTCGACGGATTCCGACTGCGAGGTCTGCGACGACCCGCCCGCACCCTCCCCCTGCGAGGGAGCAGGAACCAACTTGGCGACCAGGGTCAGCAAGATTCCGGCAACAGCCTTCAATCCCTTGTGTTCGACCTGGCTGGTCCAGTCGCCGGGTTCGCCCCACGACTCGGCAGCAAACTCCGGCGTCGTCGCCATCACCCGCAACGCCACCGGATCCATCGCCAGCACATGCGCGACGAACGTCTCCACAGCCTCCCGCTTGCCCGGCGCCAGCTGTTGTAAGAGAGCCCGTGTATATGCACTCACAAAGTTCTTCTCGAACGCCTCAAGCACCGCAAATTTGGCTTTGACCAGGAACTCTGCCGCATTTTCCCGCTTCGTTTCGTCGGGCGCTTCGCCCGTCGACGGCAGAGCCCAGCGCTTCACCCCAGCCGCATCACCAAGCTTCCGCGCCACCTCCTCCAACCCCGCGAACGTCAACGGCCCAACCGGCGTCCCGGCAGCATTCCCCGACCCCGCAGCCACGTGCGCAAGCACCGCCAGCCACCCCGCCAGCGGAATCCGGCTCACATCCCCGTGAAACAAGCCCGCCAACTCCGGTGTCCCCTTGACCGCCTCCACGGCCCGCGGCGTACCCACCTGGATATGCGTGAAAATCGTCTTAACTTCCCCCGCGGACACCCCGTCCGGGAACACCGGCAGCAGCCCCCTCCACTCGGCGGCCTGCCAAGGGCGACTCTTCCCCTTTACGCTGCTCAGCTTCCGGACGTGCTCCAGCCCCTTCGGCGACAGCGACGGCGATTTCAACCTCTCCTCAGTCTGCATAAGATCACGCACCAGGGACTGCACCCGGTCAGGCCTCAACTCCAACGGCCTCACCAGGTCACGCCGCTGCCCCTGGTGATCGACCGCGAGCATCGAATAGAAGAACCGTGTATCCCCGAGATCCGGTGCGAACTGCGTCCCCGACAGATGCCACGCCCGAACCAGCAACCCATTTCCGGCACTAGACCTCGGCCAGCCCACCACCAACATCTCAACGCCCGAAACACCCTCCACCAACGCCTGCGACACCGTCGCCTCCAACATCCCCCGCACATCCGCACCGTCCGGAAGGTCATCGATCAACGTCGGCAACACTCCACCGTTGAACCGCAGACCGTGGTGAGCCAGCGTCTCAACAAACGAATCCCGCGCCGCAGACCCGTTGCTCAAGCCCCCCCACGCCAAACCCCCCACCACAGCCGCCAACACCTCAACAGCAGTACCCCCCACCACACCGCGCAACTGCGGCGTCTGTTCCACCACCCGCAACGCAAACGGCAGCCGCGCCACCACAGAACCCACAAACCAATCGATCGCCACCTGCACCTCATCGGGCAGACCGGCCCAAACACCCTTCACCGCATCGGGCAGCCTCCTATGCGCCTCGGCCACCGCCCCCATCACCGACGCAACAGCCGCATGGCCCTCGCCAACAAACACTCCCTCAGCCGCATCCAACCGCGACACCACCTCGACCAACCCATCCCGCGACCACACCAATCCACCAAACCCCACACCAAAACCAGACCCCCCACCCTCAACACTCTGCTGGCCAGGGCCTCCGCCCCGAAGCCCGGGCCGGTTCTCCAGCCTGCGCGGCGACAGAGCCCACCCCGGGTCCACCGTCCCCAGGACAAACCCCAACTCCGTGGCGTACCTCTCCAGACGCTCACCCCGCCACCGCATCGTCACATGCTCATGAGCGACCAAGCGGGCAATGACCTCAGCGACATCACGATCACCGGTCAGGTTGGTCTCGCCCACCACCCCACGGACCAACTCCAACGCCACAGTGAACTCCGGATCACCCGACCCATAAATGTCGCTGAGCCCCGCCGAAACGGCATGGATCTCCGCCGGGGTGGTCAATGGCATACGGGGATACCCGCGCTTCGCCGACGGCACGTACGACGAGTCAACAAACTCCGGCCGCAATGCCCGGCGACCACGCAAGACCTCCAAAGCATCGGCGACCACAGTCGCCCGCCGCTCCCGCACTCGCTTCTCGATCACCTCGAACACCGCGTCATAACTTCCATCGGCCAGCAACCGATCGGTGACGCCGTGGCGCATCAGGATGTCCCGCGCCATCCTGCCCGGGACATTGCCTTCGGGGACCTCCGGCACCTGCGGCGTGGGCGCCGGTTCGATGGCATCCGGGTCCGCGCCGTCAGACCACAAGGCGTCGCCGGAACTGCCCATGCTGAGCATGGGATCGCCGAATTCGAGGGGAATCTCCCGTGCCCGGCCCGTGTCGTTGTGCTCGTCGGCGAGGGAGGTCGTGTCGGTCCGGTCGGACCCATCGGAGCCGGCCGAGACGACCGAAGCCGCATCGGACTCGGTGTCGGCGAGCAGGGGCCGCTCGTCGGAGTCACCCAGACCGTCCCGGTCATCGGGATCGTCCGGGCCCGCCGCGGTTTTCTCCTCAAGGACCTCCGCCGCGGTCTTCTCGCCGAGGTTCTCTGGCGCGGTCTTCTCACCGCGGGTCGCCGGCAGATCCTTCCCACCCCGACCAAACCAGTCCCGCGGGTTCCACGAACCCGGATCAGGCCGCACATCCAGCAGTTCGGCCACCAACAACGCGATCCTGGGCGCCCGGTCACCTTGCCGGGGCTGACGAAGCAGCAACTCATACAAGCCCAGCAACGTTTCCGGCCCGTACCTAGCCGTCAACGCCAACTGATCAACCCGGCCCTGCAGGATCGTGTTCAACCACACGAACGACGTGACCCCGGCATTGGCCAACCGCAGATCCTTCTTCGGCTTACCCGCATACGCCCGCAACTTCGCCGGCAACGCCTCCGGATCCCCCAACAACCCCGCATACGCCCGCAAATCCGGATCAGCAGCAACCAGCATCGCCAACATCTCATTCCGCGACCCCGGCTTCGAACCCGACCCGGACCCCACGCCCGGCACCGACCCGCGACCACCACCAATCTTCTCCACCCGCGACGACGACTCCACCACCCGCGACGAGTCAGCACCGTCACCGACACCCGCGGCCGCCGTCACCTCCCGGGCCCCACCAGAACGGGAACCATCACCGACCCGGCCCCGCATCCCCGGACCCACCGTCCCAGCCCTCAGCGACGGCACCCCCTCCGGCACACCGCGGCCCGACGACCCCGACCCAGCCGCCAACACACCAGGCCCACCAGACGTGCCCGACCCGCCAGCGGTCCCAGCCGACCCGGCCGACGCAGAACCCGAGGTGGCCGCCGCTGAAGTACCCCCGGTAGTACCGGTCGCAGCAGCCGCGGGGACACCCGAGGCAGCCGCCGCAGGAGTCTGCGAAGCCGGAGCCGTCGCCGGAGCGGTCACCGGCGCCTGGCCGGAACCCTGACCCGCCCCCGAACCAGAACCCGACCCGGTACCGGCGGCCGGGGCCTGGATCGGTGTCGAGGTGGCGCCGTCGCGATCACCATCAGAGCCGACCGCGACAGGGGCAACGACCGAAGCAGAAGGAATCCGCGCTGAAGTCGACTCGCCACCACCGGACTCACCGGCCGACTCCCGACCACCACCAGGCATGCTGGTCGACCCATCGACCCGCTCACCGCCAGGCACGCCGGTCGACTCGCGATTACCGCCAGACTCGCCGCCGCTCTCGCCGCTGGGCTCAACCCCGCGTTCGCCGCCGGGCACGCCGGTCGACCCACCGACCCGCTCGCCGCCAGGCTCACCGACCCGTTCGCCACCACCAGACTCACCGGTGAACCCGCGATGACCACCAAGCTCGTCACCGCGTTCGCCAACG
>NZ_JBFAKG010000122.1:0-24350 GCF_040655595.1 Saccharopolyspora sp. NPDC050389 | reverse complement strand
ACGAACACGCTCTCGTAGGCCAGCAGCGCGCCCTGGACGACGACCCCCGCCAGCACCGGGAGCACGACGGACGTGCCCTGCCATCCGTGTCGAGCCGGCCCCTCGCTACCCGCGTCGACCTGCCGTCGGCGTCATGGAAATCCGCCAGAAATCGGCGTAGCGGCCGTCGCGGCGCAGCAGCTCGTCGTGGCTGCCTTCCTCCACGATCCGGCCGCCATCCAGGAAGACGACGCGATCGGCGCGTTGGACGGTCCGCATCCGGTGCGCCACCATCACCACCGTCCGGCCCGCCATCAGGCGCTCGATTCCCTCGTGGACGGCCGCCTCGTTCACCGGGTCCAGCGCGGAGGTCACCTCGTCCAGCAGCACGATGGGCGCATTCTTCAACAGGGCTCGCGCGATCGAGACGCGCTGGCGCTCACCGCCCGACAGCAGTGCGCCGCCCTCGCCGACATTCGCCGCCCATCCGCCGGGCAGTCGCTCGATCACCTCGTCCAACCGCGCCGCGGTCGCCGCCGCCCGCACCTCGGCTTCGTCGGCGCCGGGACGGCCCAGGCGCACGTTCTCCTCGATCGTGCCGTCGAAGAGATACACGTCCTGGAAGACGATCGCGATCTGCGCCATCAACACCTCGGTGTCGATCGCGCGCACGTCCACACCTCCCACCCGCACCACGCCCGCGCCCACGTCGTAGAACCGCGCGAGCAACTGCAGCAACGTGCTCTTGCCGGCGCCCGACGGTCCGACGACGGCAAGCCGCTGTCCCTCCGGCACGGACAACGACACGTCGTCGATCACCGTGCGGTCGCCGTGCTGGAAGGCGACGGACTCGAACTCCAGGTCATGGCGTTCCGGCCGGATCGGTTCGTGAGGTTCCGGCAGCGGCTCGGTGCGCAATACCGCGTCGAGCCTCGCCAGCTCGGAACGCGCGCCGCGCAGTTTGCCGCCGACGTCCGACAGCGAAAGCAGCGGATCCGCGCAGCGGGCGGCCAGCACCAGGATCGTCAAAACCGCTGCCACCCCGATACTCCGCCGAGCGCGAGGTAGGCGCCGAGGACCAGCAGCACGGTGAACATCGCCTGCACCGCGAGCGTCAAGCCCAATGCGCCGGGCAGCGCCGACAGCGTGGTGCGGCGGGACGCGCGCTGGAGTTCGTGCAGCGAGTCGTCGAGCAACCGGAAGCGTTCGACGGTCCGGCCGCCGGCTCGCAGCACCGGCTGGGCCTGGAGATATTCGATGACTCGCCCGGTGGCCTCGTGGTCGCGCTCGGCGCGCTCCGCGTCGGTGGCGGCCATCGAGCGTCCGGTCCAGATCTGGATCGCCGCCACGACCGGCACGGCGACCAGCGCGGCCAGCCCCATTTGCCAGTTGAAGGCGAGCATCACGACAACGATCGTCAGGGGCGTCACGCAGGCGGAGATGAATGGTGCCAGCAGGTGCGCGATCACGCCCATCGCCTGCAGGACGCCGTGGCTGGCCAGGACGGACACCTCCCCGACACGGCCTGCGGTGTACCAGCCGATGGGCAATCGGGCCAGATGATCGCCGAGACGGTGGTACATGCCGCGCAGCAGCGAGACTCCGACCCGGATAAATCGCTGCGATAGCGCAGCGCCGCGTAGACCGCGACCGCGGCCCCGAACGTGATCAGCCAGGGCCAGGCATCTCCCGGCGTGCTCCCGAACAGCGCCTGCAGCACGGGAACCAGCAGTGCGTAGGACAAACCCTCGAGCACGGCGGTCGTCGTCATCAGGGCCACGGTGCGACGCATCGGCTGGGCGTACTCATGTCCCAGGACGCGCAGCAGCATCCGAATCATCGGGGCTCGTCTCCTTGCGGTGCGCCACCGTGGTTTTCGGCCGCCGATCGGTGGGATTGCCAGAACGCGGCGAACTTTCCGTTCCGCACCAGCAGCTCGGCGGGCTTGCCGTGCTCGACGATCGACCCGTTCTCCAGCATCACGACGGTGTCGGCGTCGATGATCGTCTCCAGGCGGTGGGCGATGATCAGAATCGTCCGATCGCCCTCCAACGTCGCCAGGGCCTGGCGCACCGCCTGTTCGGTCTGCGGGTCGGAGAAGGCGGTCGCCTCGTCGAGCACCAGAACGGGCGCGTCGGCGAGCAGTGCGCGTGCGATCGAGATCCGCTGCGCCTCGCCACCCGACAGGCCGACCTCTTCGCCGATCACCGTTTCGTATCCGCGCGGCAGCTCGAGGATTCGATCATGGATGTTCGCCAGCCGGGCGGCGCGAACCACGTCGTCGAGGTCGGCATGCGGCACCGCCAGCGCGATGTTCTCCGCGACCGACGCGCGCAGCAGGGAGGTGTTCTGGAAGACGAAGGAGACCATCCGGTAGAGCTCCCGGCTGCCGAGCTCGCGCAGATCGACGCCGCCCAGGACGACCGAACCGCGGGTCGGATCGAAGAACCGCGGCAACAGCTGAACCAGCGTGGACTTCCCGCTTCCCGACGGCCCGACGATCGCGGTGACCGTCCCCGGCTCGAGCACCAGGTCGATCCCGCGCAGCACCTCGTGATCGGCGACGTAGCCGAATCGAACGTCACGCAGTTCCACCCGGTGCCCCCGTGGTGCGACCGGGTGCGCGGGCTCCGGCAGCGACTGCACGTCGAGCACGTCCCGGATCCGGCCGGCCGCGCGCCGGGCGGCCTGCATTTCGTCGAAGCCGTGGCCGAGGGCCGCCACCGGAGCGGTCAGGCCCAGCCCGAGCAGCAGGAAGGGCAGCAGATCGGCCGGGGCCAGGCCGCCGGTCGTGATCAGGGCCGCACCACCGATCAGCACGACCAGCAGCACGAACGGCGGTGAGAGTGCCAGCTGCATCCCCGCGGCGATCCCGGAGATACCGCGCACCCACCGGTAGAAGGTGCCGACGAAATCGTCTGCGGCCGTGCGGAATTTGTGGTGGGCGCGCCCGGATCCGCCGAACGCCTTGACCACCGAGATGCCCTGCACGAATTCGACGACGGAACTCGAAATCCGCCCCATGGCCCCGTCGAACTCCGCCTGCTCGCGCTGCCGGGTCGGGGTCATCATCAGGGGGACCAGCGCCACTGCCAGCACCACCGGTATCAGCGTGATCAGCGTGAGCCGCCAGTCGACGGTGAACAGGTAGATCAGCGACACCAGCGGCACCACGAACGCGGCGACGAGCTCGCCGGGGGTGTGGGCGATGAACGGGTGCACGGCAGCCACGTCCTCGCCCACCACCTTCGCCAGTTCGCCGGTCCGGCGCCGGGAGAACCAGCCGATCGGCACGCGCCCCAGCTGCGCGGCCAGTTGCCGGCGGAACGACAGTTGCACCTGGTCGTCCAGGACGTGCCCGAGCCCGGACGACGCGGCCGTGAACAGCAGCTGGACGAACAGGCCGACCGCGCCCGCGATCACGACGATCCAGACATGGCGGTGATCAATGGGGCCGGGCGACAACAGGGTCCGGCCCAGTTCGACGACCGCCAGCAGCGGCGCCAGACCCGCGACGGCGCCGATGATCTGCAGGATCACCACGGCGGCGAAAGTCCAGAGATGAGGGCCCAGCAGCCGTGCCACGCCCTGTCCGGCCGCGGAGCCGGCATCCGGTGATGTTGTGGACTGATCGCTCGCCTCGGCAAGGTCAGTGGTGGTCATCGTTCTCCCGTCTTGGTCGATCTCGTCGCGACCTGACCCGTCAGCCGGCGAGGCGGCCGCGGAGGAACTCGGCGATCTCCACCCGCGCGGCCTTGGCCTGCGGCACCACGCCCGGCAAGCGGCACCACGTGCCGGAGCACGTCCAGTCGTCGTCGATGGCAGCCGACAGCGGAATGCCCGGGCCGCGGAGGTAGTGCTCGACCGAGACGACGACCGCGGGCAACCGGGCGGCGAGGCGGCTGTTCACCCAGTCGCCCTGCCGGATTCCTAGCGGCGGCCGTTCGATGCCGGTGGCGTCGTTCATGTCTCCTCCTCGCCCACGGTAGTTTCGCTACCAATAGTATCGATACCGATCGTAGCGAAAGCGGTTATCGTGTGGCCATGACCCCAGCGACCACATCCGCCAGACCGCCCGGTCGCCCGCGCGCCGGCATCGACGCCACGGTCTTCGCCGCGACGCTGAGCACGGTTCATGAGCTGGGCTACGCGGGTGCGACGATGGACCGCATCGCGGCGGCGGCCGGCGTCGCGAAGACGACGATCTACCGTCGCTGGCCGTCGAAGGGTGCGCTGATCGCGGACTGCCTCGTCGACGCGTTGGGCCCGGCGCCGCTGAAGGACACCAGTCGGGAAGAGAACATTTCTTCGGCCATCCGCTGGGCCGCGGCGAAGATCGGCGAGCCCGGGCTGGGCGCGGCGTTCGCAGGCGTGTTCGTTGACGCCGTCAGCGATCCGGCCCTGCGCGAGATCCTGTCGACGCGGTTGCAGGACCCGTACCGGATTGCGCTGCAGGACGCACTCGGCGAGCCGGAGAACCGGGTCCTGCTCTTCATCGACGTCGTTGTCGGAACCCTGCTCCACCGGATGGGCATGACCGGCGAGCCGATGGTCGACGCCGACGTCACCGCACTGGTCGAGATGGTTCTGCGCCACTTCGCCGACCCGGCCTAGGCCTGCTGTCGAACCGGGACTCGCCTAGCGGCCGGGAGATGACCGCGGCCGGATGCTTACTCGGCCAGGGCACGGCGCAGGGCTGCGCAGAGTTCGGTGATCTGCCGCTGCGAGACTTCCGCGGACGTGATCGCGTGCGACCCGTGGCAGGTGCCGGGCCATTGGTGCAGTTCGACCGGCACGCCCGCCTGCAGCAGGCGCAGTGCGTAGGTGATGCCTTCGTCGCGGAGATCGGCGCCGCCGAAAGCCCCGACCGCTCCTGGCGGGAAGCTCGCACCGCCCTTCGCTTCACCACCCCGCGCCAGCCGGTCGTCCAGTACACCGACCTGGGCGTGTTGGCGCTGCTTGCACAAGTGCCCCAGGACGCCGCGCGAGACAACACCGACGTGACTGCGATCGCCCGAATGGCCTGCAACCCGGAAGATCTGGAGACTCTGGACGCCTACTGCGCCACCGGCTCCCTGCGCCGGGCCGCCGACCTCCGCCACCTGCACCACAGCAGCATCGCCCGCCGACTCGAACAGATCGGAAGAACCCTGGGCATCGAACTCACCGAGCCCACCGGACTGCTTCGGGCGAGACTCGCCCTCACCGCATGGCGGCTGCTCGACGACTGAGGAAGATCCGCCGTTGTCCGGGATCAGTCGAACGGCGTGCCGACGTAGTTCTCGGCGAGCAGGGTGCGGCCTGCTCGGGAGCGGGTGACCGTGTCGAGCTCCGCGAGCTGCCGGTTCTGGTCGAAGCCGCTGGCCTCCGGCATGCGGTGCAGCATCGACGTCATCCACCACGAGAAGTGCTGCGCCCGCCAGACCCGCGGCAGCGCCGTGGCGGTGTAGGCGTCGAGCGCGGTGCGGTCGCTTTCGGCGAAGAAGCGGGCCATGGCGCGGGAAAGCACGTACACGTCGGCGATCGCCAGGTTCATGCCCTTCGCGCCGGTCGGCGGGACGGTGTGCGCGGCGTCGCCGGCCAGGAACAGGCGGCCGTGCTGCATCGGCTCGCAGACGAAGCTGCGGAAGTGCAGCACCGACTTGGAGAAGATCGGGCCCTCCTTGATCTGCGCGCCCTCCACCCGGGTGTGCAGCTCCTGCCAGATCCGGTCGTCGGACCAGGCCTCGACCGTGTCGCTCGGGTCGACCTGCAGGTAGTGCCGCTGCACGGTCGCGGAGCGGGTGCTGATCAGCGCGAAGCCGTTGCGGTGGTGCGCGTAGATCAGCTCGTCGGAGGACGGCGGCGCCTCGGCCAGGATGCCGAACCAGGCGAACGGGTACTGGCGGAAGTGGTCCTGCCGCGGGTTCGGGGCCGGGATCAGGAACCTGGTCATGGTCCGCGATCCGTCGCAGCCCGCGACCAGCCCGCAGGTCAGCTCCTGCTCGACGCCGTCCCGGGTGAAGCGGATCGTCGGCGCGTCGCCGGTGATGCCCTCCACCTGCACGTCGGAGACACCGAAGCGGATGTCGCCGCCGTCGGCGAGCCGCTTGGCGATCAGGTCCTTGAGGACCTCGTGCTGCGGGTAGATGGTGACGCCGCGGCCGCCGGTGAGGTCGGCGAAGTCGATGCGGTGCCCGCGGCCGCCGAAGCGCAGCTCGATGCCTTCGTGCACCATGCCCAGTTGCCGGACGCGGTCGCCGACGCCGGTCTCGGTCATCAGGTCCACGGAGCTCTGCTCCAGCACGCCCGCGCGGATGGTGCCCTCGATCTCCTCGCGGGTGCGGGTGTCGATGACGACGGATTCCACGCCGCGCTGGTGCAGCAGGTGCGAGAGCATCAGCCCCGCGGGTCCCGCCCCGACGATCCCGACCTGGATCTGCATGTGCCGCTTCCTTTCTCCACGCCCCTGCGGCACCGGCCACCCCGATGTGACCGGCACCGCAGGCCGGCCCCAACCATCGGTTGCGAGCCGGGGGAGTGGGAACGCCCCTTTCCGTTCACCGGAAGCCCGATCGCGACCGCCGGTCAGCCGGCGGTGGCGTCTTCGGGGACGTTGAGGTCGCGGTCCTTGGTTTCCGGGGCCAGCAGGGAGGCGACGAGGCTGATCGCCATCATCACCATCATGTAGCCGGCCACCGGGATCCAGGAGCCGCTGAAAGCCGTCAGCAGCGCCGCGCAGATCAGCGGGGCCACGCCGCCGCTGAACACCGCCGAGAACTCCCGGCCCAGGGTGACGCCCGCGTAGCGGTAGCGGTTGCCGAACAGCTCCGGGAAGTAGCTCATCTGCACGCCGACCGCGCCCTGGCAGGCCAGGATGAAGCCCACGACGATCGCCACCGTGATGGCCACCGGCGAGCCGGTGTTGAGGGCGATGAACGTCGGGCCCGGCAGCAGCACCAGCGCCGCGACGATCATCGTGTAGGTCGGTTTGCGGCCGATCACGTCGGAGAGCGCGCCGAAACCGATCGCCGCGATGCCGCCGCAGATGGAGCCGATCAGCAGCACCTTCGGCACGAACGCCTTGTCCACGCCCACCGTGGACACCAGGTACGACGCCATGAACACCTGGTAGGTGTAGGACTGCGCGTTCATCCCGAGGTTCATGAAGAACACCAGCAGCAGCGGCTTGCGGCCCTGGCGGAACGTTTCGCGCACCGGCGCCTTGGGTTCCTCGTGCTGGTCCTTGAGCTCCTGGAACACCGGGCTCTCGTTGAGCTTGCGCCGGATCACCAGCGCCGCGACGGTGACCAGCAGGCTGCTGCCGAACACCAGCCGCCAGCCCCAGCTCATCAGCGCGTCCTCGGGCAGCATCTGCGCCAGGATCCACGCGACCGCGCCGAGCGCCGTGCCCAGCGCCGCGCCGGTCATCACCAGCGACGCGAGCCTGCCGCGCCGCCCGGTCCGGGCCGTTTCGGTGAGCAGCGTCGCGCCGCCCGCCTGTTCGGCACCGGCGCCCATGCCCTGGAAGAAGCGGCAGATCACCAGCAGCACCGGGGCGGTCAGGCCGATCTGCTGGTAGGTCGGCAGCAGCCCGATCGCCAAGGTGGAGCCGCCCATCAGCAGCAGCGTGGCGACCAGCACCCACTTGCGGCCCAACCGGTCGCCGAAGCGGGAGAAGAACAGCCCGCCGATCGGCCGGGCGGCGAAACCGACCGCGTACGCGCTGAAGCTGGCCAGGATGCCCGCGGCGGGGGAGATGTTCGGGAAGAACAGCTTGCTGAAGATCAGTGCCGAGGCGGTGCCGTAGATGACGAAGTCGTACTGCTCGAGGGTGGTGCCGATGAGTCCGGCCCAGGCTGCGCGGCGGACCGCCTTGGGATCCGCCGGCGTCGATCTGTCCGCTGTGGCTGGTGCTGTGTTGGCCATGTCCATACGTCCTCGGATGGATTCGGGCAGGGGCGGCAGGTTCGGTCCGCGGGGCGGACGACGACCTTGGGGTGGGACGGTTATCGCTGTTCGGCGGGTTGTCGGTTGGCCTCGGCCGCGGCGGTCGCCGGGCCGTGCGTCGCGATGATGTCGATGAATTCGGCTACCCGGTCGGTGAACTCGGCGCGGGCCGCGAGTTCGTCGCCGAGCAGTCCACTGTGGATCACCTCGGCTGCGAATGCGGCCGCGGATCTCGTGCGCCCGGCCGCGGCGACCAGCGATGCCCGCGCGGGGTCGGCCATCGCCGCCGCGTGCGGGCCGGCGTCGAAGCCCTCCGGCGGGGCCATGCAGCACAGGTAGGCGGCGGTGGTGAGCGCCAGGTGTTGCGGCATGCGGCCGGCGCGCAGGTGCAGGAGGGCCGGTTCCGGG
The DNA here is from genome assembly GCF_040655595.1 of Saccharopolyspora sp. NPDC050389. Lineage (NCBI taxonomy): Bacteria > Bacillati > Actinomycetota > Actinomycetes > Pseudonocardiales > Pseudonocardiaceae > Saccharopolyspora > Saccharopolyspora sp. NPDC050389. The sequence continues at coordinate 16,034 of NZ_JBFAKG010000122.1, read as the reverse complement.
ATGCGCTGGGCGAGCTTGGCCGAACCGTCCGAGCCGACCTGCCGGGTGCGGTGGCCCAGCGCGGTGTTGCTCCACCGGTCGAACAGCTGCGACACGTAGTCGTCCAGGTCGACGTCGGCGGGCACCTCGATGCTGGGCAGGTAGTCGTCGTGCAGGACGCGCCGGGCCGCTTCGGCGATGAACGGTTCCGCGGTGGACGCCGGGATCGTGTCGCGGCCGGCGAGCGCGCCGAGGTAGGCGATCAGCGAGTGCGTGCCGTTGAGCAGCCGCAGCTTGAGCAGCTCGTAGGGCAGGACGTCGGCGGTGAACCGGGCGCCGCCGTGCTCCCAGCGCGGCCGCCCGGAGGCGAAGTCGTCTTCCAGCACCCACATGCTGAACGGCTCGGCGGGCACAGGCACGGTGTCGCGGAGCCCGAGCCGTTCGGCGACCGCCGCCCGGTACGCGTCGGTGGTGGCCGGGATGATCCGGTCGACCATCGAGTTGGGGAAGGTCACCGCGGTGTCCAGCCACGCGGTGAGTTCGTCGCGCTCGCCAGCGGGCAGTGCCTCGGCGAACTCGCGCACCAGACGGGCGGTGTGGGATCCGTTGCCGGTGAGGTTGTCGCAGCTGAGGATCGTGACGGGGGAGGCGTGCGCGCGAAGTCTGCGCTGCAGGGCCCGGGTCAGCTGGCCGATCGCGGTCTTCGGCGGCGCACCGCCGAGATCGGCCCGCACATCGGGGTTGTCCAGATCCAGCCCTCGGGTGCGCGGCGAGTAGGTGTAGCCGTGCTCCGTGACCGTGAGGGTGACGATCGCGGTGCTGGGCGCGGCGATCGCGTCCAGCACCGCGTCGGGATCCTGGGCCCCGACGAGCGTCCCGGTGTGCACCGCGGGCACGGTGATCCTGGTGTCGTGCGGTGAGATCTCCACGACGCTGTAGCGGAAGTCCTGCTCGCGCATCGCATTCGCGACGTCGCCGGAACGACTCGCCACGCCGAGGATTCCCCACGGCCCGTCGGTGTGGTCGAGCGCGGCCGCGGTGTGCACGGCCTGGTGGGCCCGGTGGAAGTTGCCGAGTCCCAAGTGGACGATCCCGGTCTCGCGCAGCGCTCGCCGGTGCAGCAGGGCGCCGGGCGGGGTCGTGGCGGCGTTGAGGCGGTTCATCGGCTCACCAATCGGTCATCGAGCCGTCGCGGCGGCGCGCGACCGGCAGGTACGCTTGCTCGTAGGGGAATCGGGCGGCCAGCTCCTCGTCGACCTCGACGCCGATGCCCGGCGCGTCGCCGGGGTGCAGGTGGCCATCGGTGCAGCTCCACGAGTGCCGGAACACCTCGTGCACCAGGTCCGGGTAGCCCATGTACTCCTGGATCGCGAAGTTCGGCGTGGAAAGTCCTACGTGGACGGACGCGGCGAGCGCCACCGGCGAGACGTCGGACGGGCCGTGCGGGCCCAGCTTGACCTGCCAGAGGTCGGCGAGGGCGGCGATCCGCCGCAGGTGGCTGATGCCGCCGGCGTGCGTCACGCAGGTGCGCACGAAGTCGATCAGCTGCTCGGTGATCAGCTGCTGGCATTCCCAGACGGTGTTGAACACCTCGCCGATGGCCAGCGGCACCGTGGTGTGGCCGCGAACGTGCCGCAGCACCTCCTGGTTCTCCGCCAGCGTGACGTCCTCCAGCCAGAACAGGTCGACGTCCTCGACGCTGCGGCCGAGCCGCGCGGCCTGGCCGGGGGTGAGTCGGTGGTGGGCGTCGTGCAGCAGCTTCAGCTCCGGGCCGACGTGCGCCCGCGCCGCGGCCAGCGCGCCCGGGGCGTGCCGCAGGTAGGCGTCGGTGTCCCAGACCTCTTCCTTCGGCGCGTCCCCGCGCCCGGCGGGCTCGTACGCGGCGTCCGCGCTGACGCCGTAGACGGTGTGCAGGCCGGGCACGCCGGTCTGCACCCGGATCGCCTGGAAGCCGCGCTCGCGCACGGCGTCGACGGAATCCAGCAGCGCTGGCACGTCCCAGCCGGTGGCGTGCGTGTAGGCGAGGACGCGGTCGCGCACGGCGCCGCCGAGCAGCTGGTAGACCGGTTGCCCGGTGACCTTGCCCTTGATGTCCCACAGCGCGATGTCGACCGCGCCGATGGCCGTCATGGTGACCGGGCCGCGCCGCCAGTACGCGCCGCGGTAGAGGTACTGCCAGGTGTCCTCGATGCGCGCCGGGTCGCGCCCGATCAGCAGCGGCGCGACGTGGTCGCGGAGGTAGGAGGCGACCGCCAGTTCGCGGCCGTTGAGCGTGGCGTCGCCCCAGCCGACGACGCCGTCGGCGGTGGTGATCTTGAGCGTCACGAAGTTGCGGCCCGGGCTGGTGACCAGCACCTCGGCGCCGGTGATGCGGTCGCTCACCCGGCCACCGCCACGACGTTCTGCACCGGCTCGCCCGCGGCCAGCCGGCGGATGTTCGCCGCGATGTCGGCGACGCGGCGGGTGTAGGTCTGCCGGGCGATCCCGGACGAGTGCGGCGTCATCAGCACGTTCTCCAGTTCGTGGAAGGGAAAACGGCTCGGCTCGGCGGTCTTCCCGGCCGTCGGGTACTGGTACCAGACGTCGATCGCGGCGGCCCCGAGCACGCCGTCGCGCAGCGCCTCGTACAGCGCCTCCTCGTCGACCAGCGGTCCGCGGCCGACGTTGATCAGCACGGCATCCGGCCCGGCCTTCGCCAGCTCCGCGGCGCCGATCAGCCCGGTCGTCTCCTCGCTGAGCGGGATCGACACCACGACGACATCGGATTCCGCGAGTAGCTCGGGCAACCGATCGCGGATCCCGGCCCAGGCGAGGCCGGCCTCCGGGTCGACCCGGCCGCGGCGGGTGACCGCGATGCCGCGCGCACCGAAGGCCCGCAGCCGGTCCCAGGCGGTCGCGCCGATGTGGCCGAAGCCGACGAAACCGATGGTCGCGCCGCCCAGCGCGCCCGGCCACGGAACCTGCCGGTCGTAGGTGGCGGATTCCCAGATACCGTTGCGCAGCGCGGAATCCTGCCGGAGGAAACCGCGCCGCAGCAGGATGCTCGCCGCGACGACGTGTTCGGCGATGGCGTCCTCGTGATGGAAGGTGTTGGCGACCTGGGCGCCCGGCGGCAGCCCGGCCACGGTGATCCGCTCGGTGCCCGCGCCCGGCGCGTGCACCAGCCGTAGCCGCTTGGCCGCGCGGGCCAGTTCCGGCGGAACGGCTTGGGAAACCAGCACATCCGCTTCCGCGACGGCGGCCTCAACCGCATCCGGGGCGGCGTCGTCGAGCCACCGCACCTCGGTGCCCGGCGGCAAGGCCGCTTCGAGTTCGGCGCGCAGCGGAACCAGGTTCGGGTCGGTCACGACGACGTGCGGTCCAGGGACGTTCAATGGGACTCCCTTGCGGAACGGGGTGTTTCAGCGCGCGACGGCCGGGCCGGTCGAACCGCGCACGACGAGCTGGGTGGGCAGCCGGTGCTTGCGCGGCAGGTGCCGCTCGCCGGCCAGCACCGGCCCCAGCAGCTCCAGGCTCAGCGATCCCGCCTTCGCCCACGGCACCGCGATGCTGGTCAGCGACGGGCGGGACACCTCGGTGAGGGGGATGTCGTCGATGCCCACGACGCTCAGCCCGGTCGGCACCTCGATCCCGAGCGCGCGTGCGCCCTTGATGACGCCGAAGGCGACGAGGTCGTTGTGCGTGATCGCCGCCGACGCGCCGGAGGCCACCACGCTGGCCGCCGCGGCCGCCCCGCCCGCCACGGTTTCGGCCTGCCAGCCCAGGACTTCCACGTCGAGCCCGGCTTCGGCGGCCAGCTCGACGGTCAGGGCGACCCGGCGGCCGTTGGACCAGGAGTGCTCCGAGCCCTGCACGTAGGCGATCCGGGTGTGGCCGAGCGCGGCGAGGTAGTCGACGGTCTGGCGCAGGCCGTCGGCGGCATCGGCGAGGATGCAGTCGGTGCCCTCGGCCTCCCGGTTGACCAGCAGGAGCGGGGTCCGGTCGCAGAGTTCGACGATCTCCCCGGCGTCCAGCCGCGGCGAGCACATCACGATGGCATCGGCCTTGGCCCGCAGGTGGGCGATGGCCTCGCGTTCCCGCTCCGGATCGAAGTCGGTGTCGTGCAGCACCAGGGTCTGCCTGCCGCGGCGGACCTCGCCCTGCGCGGCCTTGACGAAGCCGCCGAACACCGGGTTGGCGATGTCCGGCACCACGATCGCCACCGTGGTGGCGCCTTGGGCGGGTACCTGGTCGATCCGCTTGCCGGGGGCCGGGTCGTAGCCGATCTCCTGCGCGACGGAGAGCACCTTGCGCAAGGTTTCCGGGCCGAGGCGGCGGGGATCGCTGAACGCGCGGGAGGCCGTGGACAGCGCGACGTTGGCCCGCTTGGCGACGTCGGTCAGGGTCGGCGCCATCGCATCTCCGCTTCGTCGCAGATTCCGGGCCGGGTGGCCGGGCGCCAATGATCGCCAGCCTTGCGCAAGCTTGTCAATGCTCTTGCCGAGGCGGCTCAGCCGGGTTCGCCGCGTAGCTTTCGGTGGACGACCCAGCCGAAGTCGACGGCGGCGATCACCGCGAGCACGACCAGCACCCATCCCAGCCAAGCCAGCTCCGGCACCGACAGGAACAGCACGACCGCCGCGCCCGCGCAGAACACCAGGCCGAATCCGGCCAGCCAGAGCCGCAGCGTGAGGGCGCTGCGCGCGTAGGGCGCTCCGGCGTAGCCGGCCAGCGGATCGTGGTAGCCCGGCAGCCCTCGTTCGTACTCCTCGCGCTTGCGCTTCGGCATGCCACTCGGCTACCCGTTCCGGCCCGGTTCCTCACCCGCGGCACGAAGCTCCAATGTGGACGCAGGCGGAAAAAAGGTGTTGCACGACCACGGGCGGTATGTCCGATACTGCCGGTATGCGTGATGCGTTGGTGATCGGCGGCGGGCAGGCGGGGCTGGCCGCCGCGAGGGCCCTGCGCGGCCAGGGCTGCCGGCCGGTGGTGCTGGAGGCGGGGCTCGAACCGGTCGGCTCGTGGCCCGCCTACTACGACAGCCTGATCCTGTTCACCCCGGCGCGGTTCAACGAACTGCCCGGCGCGCGATTCCCCGGCGACCCGAACCGCTATCCCGATCGCGCCGAAGTCATCGAGTACCTGCGCGCCTACGCCCGCGATTCGGACTGCGAGATCCGCGCCGGGCAGCGGGTCGTCTCGGTAACCAGGGCGGGGCGGGAGTACCGGGCGCACACCGCCGCCGGCGAGGAGTTCCGCGCCCCGCTGCTGGTGGCGGCGACCGGCGCGTTCGGCAAGGCGCACCGGCCGGAGCTGGCGGGGCTCGCGGACTACACCGGCGCGGTGCTGCATTCGGCGGACTACCGCCGCCCCGAGCCCTTCACCGGGCAGCGGGTGGTCGTCGTGGGCGCTGGCAACTCGGCGGTGCAGATCGCCGTGGAGCTCGCGGCGCACGCGCACGTCAGCCTCGCCACCCGGAAACCGGTGCAGTACGCCACGAACGAGCCGGTGCCGGGCGGCTCCCGGTTCTGGTCGGTGCTGTCCGCTTTCGCGCGCATCCCGGCCGGGCCGCTGTTCCGGCCCGGCAGCATCCCGGTGCTCGACAACGGCGGCTACCGCACGGCGATCGAAAGCGGCCGCCCCGACTGCCGGGAGCTGTTCGCCGCCGCCGAGGGTACCGAACTGCACTGGCCCGGCGGCGCTCGCGAACACGTCGACACCGTCATCCTGGCCACCGGATACCGCCCGGCACTGGATTACCTGGCGCCGCTGGGCGTCCTGGACGCGGCAGGGCGGCCGAAGCACCGGTACGGGATCGCCGGGCCCGGACTCGGCTTCGTCGGCCTGGAGAACCAGCGGACGTTCCTGTCCGCGACGCTGCACGGCGTCGGCCGGGACGCCCGCTATGTCGCCAGGAAGCTGTCGGTTCGGGACGCGTAGGGATCGGGCTCGATCTCGACCTCCGCGGTGTGGTCCAGCCGGTAGCCGACTCCGCGCACCGTGGTGATCAGGTCCAGGCCGGGCCCGAGCTTGCTGCGGATCCGCCGGACGTGCACGTCCACGGTGCGGGTGCTAGGCGTGCTGTTGAGGTGCCACACGGCGTTGAGCAGCGCGCCGCGCCGGTGCACCCGTCCCGGGTTCTCGCACAGGAACAGCAGCAGGTCGAACTCCAGCCGGGTGAAGTCGATGAACGTCCCGTCGGCCCGCACGACGCGGCGCGGCGCGACCAGGATCCGCAGGGCGGGCTCCACCGGAGCGGGTAGCGCGCGCAGCCGCGGCGCCTGCGGCCTGGCTTGGACCTCCACAGTGGACTGACCCGGTATTCCGGCCAGGGCGCGGATCTTCTGGGCGAAATCGCGTTCCAGCGAGGCCAGATCGCGTTGCGGGACGACGAATCGGGCGGTCACCTCGATAACCGCGCCACCGTCCGCCGGGTCCAGGAAAGCAGCTTCCAGCGTCATTGCACAGGTCTCCGTCTCATCGCGTCGCCGGGTGCTTCCCGGCGCCGGTGCGAACAACAGCAACCCGGCGGCAGACGACTTGGGCGAGCAGCGGAGCGACGCCGGGGCAAAGGGGAGATCAGGTGCGCGGACAAGCCGCGGAAGCGACCCACAGCAGGTCGATGTGCGCGCGCTGCACGAGCAGCGGTCCCGGCGTCATGACATTGATCAAAGCAGCGTCGGAGATTTCCGTCAAAGCCGTTCAAAAGGTGGGAAACCGCTGGCCGGGCTCACCGCCGGAAGCGTTGCCACCAGCGGGCTTTCGGCGGCGCGGGCTCGTCCGGCTCCGCCGCGGGCCGCTGCGTCGGAGCGGGCCGGCCGGCGCGCCACGCCGAGACCACGTCGTCGACGTTCACCGGGCCGATGGCCACCTGCGGCCCGGTCGGCGTGCGGAGGTGGTCGACGATGCGGCGGTTCAGGTCGGCGGCCACGTCGCGGACGGCCTGCTCGGTGGTCAGGTCGTGAACCGCTTCGGGCAGCCGCTCGATCTCCTTGCGCAGCTGCAACGGGGTGGGCAGCAGCGCGTCACCGGAGATGCCTTCTCGGCGGATGTAGTCCTTGACCCACCACTGGTCGTCGAGCGGCGCGCCCGCGCCGGGCAGCGGCTTGCCCGCGCCGGGCAGGTCGTCGAAGTCGCCGCGCTCCTGCGCCGTCCGGATCTGCTTGTCGACCCATGATTCGAACGTGACACCGGGTGGCTTGCGCTCGGTCATGCCGCGATTGTCCGCCATGCCACCGCTGCGATGCCATCGGTTAGCCGGCGCGTTCGAGGATGCCGCGGATGAAGGCGGCCTGACCGGCGTGCTGCAGGTCGTCGGCGATCACGCTCACCAGGCGGACGCCGAGCGTGACCGGGGGAGTCCACCCGGCGTCCACGACCTCCGCGAGGTCGTCGTCGGTCAGCTCCGAGACGAACGCGACCGTCCGCGCGTGGACCGCGTCGTGGTACCCGGTCAGCAGCTCGCCGGAGTCGACGCGGACGTCGGCGACCTCGTCGGGATCGTGGCCGTAGCCGATGTCCTCGTGCGCGAACGGCAACCCGAAGCGCCCCAGCCAGTCCTGCGCGGTCCAGGCCTGCTCCGCCGCGGCCGCGTCCGAGACGTGGTCGTCCTGCACCCGGGTCAGGTGCCACACCAGCCAGGCGATCGAGTTGGCCTCCGGATCGACCCGGTACGCCAGCTGGTCGGCATCCAGGCCCGACACGGTCTCGTGCACCGCTTCGCGGATTCGGTCGAACGCATCGACGAGCACCTCGGCGCTGGACATCCGCCCACGCTCCTCTCGGCGAGTCGGAACCGGTCTGCGCCACGGTACGACCGTCGCCGGGATCCGGCAGCAGATCCACAGTGGACGCTAGCTGCGCAGCACGCCCACCCCGGCCACCGCGCGGCTTTCCCGCGCCTGCTCGTCGGTGACCGGCCGGTCCGGCCGCCACGCCGAGGTGAACACCACGCCCGGCGGCACCAGCTCGTAGCCCCCGAACAGGTCCGCGACCTGGTCCGGGTTGCGCAGGTGCAGCGGGTGGGTGCTGGACTGGTAGAGCTCGATGGCCTGCGCGACCTCGCCCGGCCAGTACTCCGGCGTCAGGCTGTGCGACAGCGCCAGATGGCTGCCGGGCGCGCAGGCCCGCCGGTAGCTGGCGATGATCCCGGCCGGATCGTCGGAATCTGGGATGAACGGGAACACGGAGATCATCAGCACCGCCACCGGCCGGGAGAAGTCCAGCAGCCGCCGGGTGTCGGGGTGGCCCAGCACCAGCTCCGGGTGCCGCAGGTCCGCGCGGATGATGGTGGCGCGCTCGTTGCCCGCCAGCATGCGCTGCGACTGCGCCACCGCCACCGGCTCGTGGTCGACGTAGACGATCCGCGCGGCGGCGTCCAGGCCTTGGGCGATCTCGTGCACGTTGCCGACGGTCGGGATGCCGGAGCCGAGGTCGAGGAACTGGTCGATGCCCGCCTCGGTGGCCAGGTAGCGCACCGCGCGCTGCAGGAACGCCCGGTTCTCCTGGGCGAAGGTGCGCGTCTCGGGCAGCACCGCCAGCACGCGATCGGCCGCCTCGCGGTCCGCGGCGAAGTTGTGCGCACCGCCCAGGTAGTAGTCGTACATGCGGGCCGGGTTGGCCCGGTCGCGGTCCACCCCGGCCAGGTTCGCGAACAACTCCGCCTGTGCGGGGTCCTGTCCCGGATGTCCCTGCATCCCCGTGCCTCTCCGGTTCGACGGTCGATCAGCCGCAGGCTGCTCCTGCGCGATCGGCTTGGCAAGATCAGGAGCGGGTGTACTTGAGCACATCCAGCATGCTGTGCTCGTCCGCGTGGTCGGGTTCGCCGAGGCAGGCGGCCAGGTCGCTGCGCACCCGCTCCCGGTCGAGGCCGGAGCCGATCACCACGAGCTGCGTCAGCCGCGGCTCGCCCCGGCCCCAACGCGTCCGCTGGAACCGCAGGAAGTCGCCGACGGTGTGCAGGGTGAACTTCTGCCCTTGGCCCGGCGCGCCGAAGTGCACCTGGCCCTTCATCCGGTAGACGCCGTCCGGACGGTCGTCGAGGAACCGCATCAGCGCCCGCGGATCCACCGGGCCATCGGCGGTGAACTCCACGCTCTGGTACGCGGTGTGCAGGTGCTCGTGGCAGTCGTCGGGCGATTCGGCCAGCAGCTCGTCGAAGGAAAGCTGGCGCGCGACGTCCTGCCGTTCGCGGACCGCCTCGTGGTCGAACAGCAGCGTCGGATCGACGCGGCCGTGCGCGGTCGGCAGCACCGGTTTGCCGCCGGCGAGCCCGCCCACCAGCTCCGTCAGCCGCCGCTGGTCGGATTCGGCGACGCGGTCGATCTTGTTCAGCAGCACCAGGTCGGCGAAGCGCAGGTGCTGGTCGATCTCGGGATGGCGGCGCCGGGTCGCGTCGAACTCCGCGGCGTCGACCACCTCGACCAGCCCGCCGTAGCCGAGGCGGCGGTTGGTGCTGTTCAGCAGCAGCCGGACCATGCCGCGCGGGTCGGCGAGGCCGCTGGACTCGATCACGATCACGTCGATGTCGCTGCCGGGTCGCGCGAGCCTGGCCAGCAGGTCGTCGAGCCCGCTGGCGTCGACGGCGCAGCACAGGCAGCCGTTGCTCAGCGACACGGTGGAATCGACCTGGCCGGCGACGCTCAGCGCGTCGATGTTTATCTTCCCGAAGTCGTTGACCACGACGCCGATCCGGGCGCCCTGCGGGTTGCGCAGCAGGTGGTTGAGCAGGCTGGTCTTCCCAGCCCCGAGGAACCCCGCGACGATGATGACCGGGATCGGTTGCCGAACCAAGGAACCCGCCTTCCGCGCGACTGCTAACCGCCCGGCAGCATATCGATTCGCTGACTTTCTTGAAGCGGCGCAGCCGCTTAGCCCACCACCCCCCGCAACCGGCACCGCCGCGGGTTCTCAGGCTGTGCCCACCCCGCCGGGGTTCTCGGCGAGGACAGTCCCGACGTGGTGAATTGGCATTCATGATGTCGGGGATCCCACAGCGAGAAGGCGACCGTAATTCCCGCAGGGGGGCCGCCACCCGCACCGCCACGCAAGGTGCGTCTGGAATGTGGTCTTACTTGCGTTTCGGGACCGGGATGCGTTGCAGGTCTTCGGCCACGACCACCCGGCCGTCGAATACCGCCGCGGCCTCGTCGTGGAAGCGTTGCGGATCTGAGTAGCGCTGCGAGAAGTGGGTGAGGACCAGAGTGCGCACGCCGCACTCGGCGGCGACCCGGGCCGCCTGGGCGGCGGTGAGATGGCGGTACTCGTCGGCCAGCCGCGCGTCCTCGTCCAGGAAGGTGGACTCGATCACCAGCAGATCGGCGCCGTCGGCGATGGCGAACACGCCGTCGCACAGCCGGGTGTCCATCACGAACCCGAACCGCTGTCCCGGCCGCGGCTCGCTGACCTGCTCCAACGTCACCTGATCGGCGCCGGCGCGGAGCACCCGCTCGCGCTGCAGCCGCCCGACGGCCGCACCGTGCACCCCGAACCGGGCCAGCCGCTCGGGCACCATGCGCCGGCCGTCTGGCTCCACCAGCCGGTACCCGAACGTCTCGATGCGGTGGTCCAGCCGCACCGCCTCCAGCGTGCCGAACGGGCCGGTGGCGATCGTGCCCTCCCGCTCGATCGGCCGCTCCTGCAGGTCGACCACCTCGTCGAAGGCCGAGGCGTAGCGCAGGTTGCGGAAGAAACCGGTCCCGCTCGCCGGGTAGTGCGCGTACACCGGCCGCCGCACCCGGTCCAGCGACAGCCGCTGGACCACGCCCGGCACCCCGAGGCAGTGATCGCCGTGGAAGTGGCTGAGGCAGATCCGGTCGATGTCGTGCGCGCTGACTCCCGCGTGGATCATCTGCCGCTGCACTCCCTCGCCGGGGTCGAACAGCAGGCCGGTGCCGTCCCAGCGCAGCAGGTAGCCGTTGTGGTTGCGGGACCGCGTCGGCGCCTGGCTCGCCGTGCCCAGCACGACCAGTTCCCGATTGGACACCCGCGGCACCCTACGGCACTCGCGCCGCGGCGATCACCGCTCGGGCGCCTGCGGGCGGCCGGACGGGACCTCGACCTCGGCCTCCCCGGCGGGGCGCTCCCGCTCCGCCTCGGCGTGGCGGGCCGCGTCCAGGGCCTCGGTCTCCTCGCGCGGATCGGGCACCAGCAGGCTGCCGGGCACCGACCGGCCGGCGGCGCCGAGCTGGTTCATCTTCTTCGGCACCGGAGCGCCCTGGTAGGGCAGCGGCACCGGGTGCCCGTGCTCGTCGACCGGGCCCAGCGGCTGGTGCACCTCGATGAACTCGCCGTGCGGCAGGCGCTTGATGATGCCGGTCTCCACGCCGTGCTCCAGCACGTCCCGGTCGGTGCGCTGCAGGCCCAGGCATATCCGGTAGGTGACGTAGTAGGCGATCGGCGGCGCGAGCAGCACGCCGATCCGGCCGGCCCAGGTCGTCATGTTCAGCGACAGCCCGAACACGAAGGCGATGACGTCGTTGACCCCGGACAGCAGCACCACCACGAAGAACGTGATGGCCATCGCGCCCAGCCCGGTCCGCACCGGCGCGTCGCGCGGCCGTTGCAGCAGGTTGTGGTGCGCGGTGTCGCCGCTGAGCTTGCGCTCCAGGAACGGGTAGATGATCGCCACGGTGAACACCAGGCCGAGCCCGATGACGAGCGGGAAGAACACCGCCGGAATGGTGAACGGCCCCAGGTAGACCTCCCACGGCGGCCACAGCCGCCCCATCCCGTCGGTCCAGATCATGTACCAGTCCGGCTGAGAGGCCGCCGAGATCATCGACGCCACGTACGGGCCGAAGTTCCAGATCGCGTTGATCTGGAAGATGCCGCTCATGATCGCCAGCACGCCGGTGATGATCAGGAACAGCCCGGTGCTCTTGACCGCGAACACCGGCATGATCCGCACGCCCTCCACATTGGACTCGGTGCGCTTCGGGCCGGGGTACTGGGTGTGCTTCTGGTACCAGACGATCGCCAGGTGCACCGCGACCAGGCCGAGGATGAGGCCCGGCAGCAGGAAGACGTGGATCAGGTAGAACCGCGGGATGATCTCGGTGCCGGGGAATTCCCCGCCGAAGAGCATCCACTGCAGCCAGGTGCCGATGACCGGGACCGAGAGCACGATGCCGGAGGCGATCCGCATCCCCGTTCCGGAGAGCAGGTCGTCGGGCAGCGAGTAGCCGATGAAGCCCTCGAACATGCCCAGGAAGAACAGCAGGATCCCGATGGTCCAGTTCACCTCGCGCGGCCGGCGGAACGCGCCGGTGAAGAAGATCCGGAACATGTGCGCCACGATCGCGGCCATGAACACCAGCGCGGCCCAGTGGTGCAGCTGGCGCGCGAACAGCCCGCCGCGGACTTCGAAGGAGATGTCCAGCGTGCTCTCGAACGCGCGGGACATCGACACCCCGCGGAGGTTCTGGTAGACGCCGTTGTAGGTCACCTCGGTCATCGACGGGTCGAAGAACCACGCGAGGTAGGTGCCGGTGAGCACCAGGATGACGAAGCTGTACAGCGCGAGCTCGCCGAGCAGGAACGACCAGTTCGACGGGAAGACCTTGCTGATCTGCCGCCGCATCCCCGGCGCCAGGCGGAACCGCACGTCCGCCTCGTTCGCCTGGTGGCGGATCTTCCGGAACAGCTTGCTCTCAGGCTTCGTGGGTTGCGTCAACCTGCTCATGTCGGCTCCCGGCACCGCGCTGCGAGCCGCCGACGGGGGTCCCGTGTCGTCGATTCCGCGAACTCCCGCCGACTGGCTGGGCGAAACGACACTGCGCGGATATGAGCGTACTGCGTCGGCTTGCCGCTGGCAGCCGAACGAGTGGCCGGACCAGTGGGCGCGGTGGCACTTGTCAGGGCCGGGCCGAGCCGCTAGCGTCTGGACATCCTACGTCCTACGTCTTCATGGGCAACCAGAGGAGTGGTATGGCCGAGCTGGCCGGCGGAGTGATCCCGCCGCTGTGCACACCGCTGACCCCGGACCGCGAAATCGACGTGCCGTCGCTGGAGAAGCTCACCGGCCACCTGCTCGACGCCGGGGTCCACGGGCTGTTCGTCACGGGTTCGACCGGCGAGGCCGGCTACCTGCCGGACGCGGCGCGGTACCGCGTGCTGGAAGTCGTCGCCGGGGTGGCGGCCGGCGCGGTGCCGGTGCTGGCGGGCGTCATCGACACAGCCACGCCCAGGGTCGTCGAACACGCGCGCGCCGCGCTGAGGCACGGCGCCTCCGCGCTGGTGGCCACGGCGCCGTTCTACGTCCCGACCCATCCGGTCGAGATCCTGACGCACTTCCGCCAGATCCGTGCCGCCGTGGACCTCCCGCTGCTCGCCTACGACATCCCCGTCTCGGTGCACACCAAGCTCGCCCCGGAAACGGTCGTCGAACTCGCGGCGGACGGCACGCTCCGCGGCCTGAAGGACTCCAGCGGCGACCTCGACGGCCTGCGCACCGTGCTGGAAGCCGTGCCGGACCGGGACTTCCTGGTGTTCAGCGGCTCCGAGACGATGGCCGACACCAGCCTGCAGCTCGGCGCGCACGGCCTGGTGCCCGGCCTCGGCAACGCCGACCCGCACGGATACGTCCGGCTCTACGACGCCGCGGCCGCAGGGCAGTGGCAGCAGGCCGCGACGGAGCAGGCGCGGCTGCGTCGCCTCTTCCGGCTGATCGGCGTCGGCGCCCGCCCGATGAGCCGGTACTCGTCGGCGATCGGCGCGTTCAAGGAGGCGCTGGTGCAGCTGGGCGTGATCGAGCACGGCACGACCAGCGTGCCGATGGTGGCGCTCGACGACGCCGAACGAGCCGAAGTCCGCCGACACCTGGTCGAGGCCGGCCTGCTCCAGGCCTGATCGAACCCGCCGAAGGGAGCGTCAAGTCGTGACCGAGAACCTGCGCCGGCTACCGGAGAGGTTGGGCCGCATCGCCTACGGCGGGGACTACAACCCGGAGCAGTGGCCCGAACACGTGTGGGCCGAGGACATGCGGCTGATGAAGCAGGCCGGGGTGTCGCTGGTCAGCGTCGGGATCTTCGGCTGGGCGCTGGTGGAGCCCCGGCCCGGCGAGTTCGACTTCGGCTGGTTCGACCGCGTGCTGGACAACCTCGCCGACGCCGGGGTCTCCGCCGCCGTGGCCACCATGACCGCGTCACCGCCGCCGTGGCTGGCCAAGCTGCATCCGGAAACCCTGCCGCAGCGCGCCGACGGCACCGTCCTGTGGCCCGGGGCGCGGCAGGCGTACTGCCCGTCCAGCCCCGTCTACCGGGAGCACGCCGAGCGGCTCGTGACCCGGCTCGCGGAGCGCTACGCGGAACATCCCGCGCTTGCGTTGTGGCACATCGGCAACGAGTACGGGTGCCACGTCCGCGCCTGCTACTGCGACAGCTCCGCGGCGGCATTCCGGGAATGGCTGGGCGAGCGCTACGGCGGCATCGCCGAGCTGAACGACGCCTGGTCGACGAAGTTCTGGTCGCAGCGCTACGACGACTTCGACGAGGTGCTGCCGCCGCGCACCGCTCCCACGTTCGCCAACCCCACGCAGCAGCTCGACTTCGCCCGGTTCTCCTCGGACGCACTGCTCGACCTGCTGCGGATGGAGAAGGCCGTGCTGCGGGCAGCGGCGCCCGACGTGCCGGTGACCACCAACCACGTGCCGCTGGCGAAAACGCTCGACCTGCACCGTTGGGCGTCCGAAGTGGACGTCGTCAGCTACGACTCGTACCCCGACCCGCACGACCCGCAGGCGCACGTGCTCGCCGCGCTGTCCTACGACGTCATCCGGTCACTGCGCGGCGGCCAGCCGTGGCTGCTGATGGAACAGGCGCCGAGCGCGGTGAACTGGCGCGAACGCAACGGCGTCAAGCAGCCGGGCCAGATGCGCCTGTGGAGCTGGCAGGCCGTGGCCCAAGGCGCGGACGCCGTGATGTTCTTCCAGTGGCGGCAGTCCAAGGGCGGCGCCGAGAAGTTCCACTCCGCGATGGTGCCGCACGCCGGGCCGGACAGCCGGATCTTCCGCGAAGTGGCCGGGCTCGGCGCGGAACTCGCCGAAACCGGCTCGCTCGTCGACACCCGCCCCGACAACGACGTGGCGCTGGTGCTGGACTGGGAGAGCTGGTGGGCGCTGGAACTGAACTCGCACCCAGCCTCGCTGGACCAGCTCGACGCGCTCTTGGCGCACTACTCGCCGCTGTTCGACGCGAACATCGGCTGCGACGTCGTGCACCCGGATTCGGATCTGTCCGGCTACCGGCTGGTGGTGGTGCCGAACCTGTACCTGACCAGGGCCGAGACCGCCGCGAACCTGACCGAGTACGTGCGGCGGGGTGGGCACCTGCTGGTGTCGTTCTTCTCCGGCATCGTCGACGAATCCGACCGGATCCACCTGGGTGGATACCTGGGGCCGTTGCGGGAGGTCCTCGGCGTGCAGGTGGCCGAGTTCTGGCCCTTGGCGGATGGCGACTCCGTCGGGGTTTCCGTACTGGATTCGGCCGAGCGCGGGGTTCTTTGGTTCGAGGACATCGTTGTGGATGGGGCCGAGGTGGTTGGGCGGTTCACCGACGGTGGGCTTTCGGGTGGGGCCGCTTTGACTCGGCACGCCTTTGGGGATGGCGTGGCCTGGTACCTCGGGACTCGATTGGAGGCCGGTGGGATGCGGGCCGTTCTGGATCGGGTTGTTGGGGACAGCGGTGTTGCGCCCGTGCTTGCTGGGCTGCCCGAGGGGGTTCAGGCCGTTCGGCGGGGTGGGCGGGTTTTCTTGCTCAACCACAATGTTGGGAGCGTTGAGGTGGTTGTTGGGGAGGCTCGGGTGGAGATTCCCGGGTTTGGGGTGGAGGTTTTGGCGGGGTAGGGGAGCTGGGGGGTGGGCTCGGGTCTTTGGGGCTTGGCGGGGTGGGGGCTTTTGGGGTTTTGTTTTCTTTATGGGGTTGGGTCTAGGGCTTTTTGGTTGCCTTTCGTACGGGGTTGGGATTTTTAGGGGTTTCGTTTTGGGTGGGCCATCCCCGCGATGGGTGGAGGGTGGGGGCTGCGGGCCGGAGGTCAAGCCCGGCCTTGCGGCCGCCCCTTCGGGGGTGAACGGCTTGACA